>JAJRUA010000028.1 GCA_024278035.1 Planctomycetota bacterium
TGCTGTCGTGGCTGAAGTTACGGTCGCCGACTTGCTTGGGACCGGCTCTAAAAAGAATACGCGTGAGGCAGAGCAAAATCGTGTTTCGGGAAGAGAGGCAACAAAGAAGCCAAGCCTTCTTAGCTCCGTCATGGGCATGATGCGAAAGGCGGCTGAAGATCGCCCTCCGTTCCGAATGGAAATTGTCGAAGCTGACGAAGTCCATGAAATGCTGTTCGATGCCAGTACCGGGGTGCCACTCCGTGGTGAACAAGAAGAATACTCCGGGCAACGGAGCCGTGTTTCGGCCATGCCCGCTACCTACGCTCCGGACGGTCGGCTTGACTTCACGCCGAAGAAAAAATCATCCGGTAGCAACGACGATTTTCCGATTGATTTTGAGGACAAGTAAGCGACTATCCCGAAACTTTTTCGGAAGTACCGGAAGGTTTGTAGGACGAGCAATAAAGCATCGCTCCACAGCGGTGGCCGGACACACAGGTTTCCGGCTGTGAACTAACTATTTTGGGGGGAAGGTTGATTCGCGATGCGAGTCGGCCCAAGCGTCGCTGGTTTTTATAGCCAGCGGCGGATACAAAGCAGGAAAGTACAAGGATGTACGATCTTTTTACCAATCGGCCATCGCGCCACATCGTAACTGGCCTGGGTCTTATCGTCGCACTGACGTTAGTTCCCGTCTTAGCCACAGCGCAGTCGGTTTCGCCTAATGGGGCTCTGATCCGAAAAATCACCGGCTCCGGCGATAAGCTCGAAATCACGACCAACTCGAGCCGCATTCTCACGCTCGGCAAGAAGATTCCGCGTGTTCAGGTGAACAACCCGGAGTTGTTATCAGTGACTCCTTTGTCCGCAACACAGATACAAGTCTCAGCCCGTAAGGCGGGAGTGACGCAGGTCAATCTGTGGGACGAAGAAGGGAATATCCACACGGTGGATGTCTTCATCTACGGTGATGTTCGTGAACTAGAACATGCCCTCAAAACGCAGTTCCCCAATTCCTCCGTCAAAGTTTACCGTTACAGCCAAAGTCTTGTACTTACGGGATTTATCGATCGGCCTGACTACGTCGATCCGATTCGACAGCTCGCAGAAGACTATGCCCCGAAAGTGATTAACAACATCTCCGTAGGCGGTGTGCAGCAAGTGCTGCTCAAGGTGAAGATTTACGAAGTTTCTCGGACCAAGCTCCGGCAGCTTGGCGTTGATATCGCAACGCTTGGCAGCGGTGGCTACTTCGGCACGAGCGTCTCGGGGCTGCTAAACAACATCGGTTCCGACGGCAACCCCGCAGGTGTTACGTCGGTTGCCGATGGCGTTAAGGTGCTCACCGATAACGGGGGCCAAACGGTCGAGTTTGCGGTTACGGATGGAGGCGATGCCTTGCTTGGGTTTATCGATGCTCTCCAGCAAAATAACATCGCCAAAATCCTCGCCGAGCCGAATATCGTCGCCGTCAGCGGTCGGCCTGCCTCGTTCAATGTGGGAGGTGAGATTCCCATCCTTATTCCACAAGGTCTAGGAAACATTGCGATCGAATACAAGCCGTACGGCACACAAATCGACTTCCTGCCGATCGTGCTGGGGAACGGAAAAATCCGGCTAGAAGTTCGTCCACGTATTAGTGAACTGGATGACTCACGAGCCGTTCTTGTCAACGATCTCAACATCCCGGCGTTAACTGTTCGGCAAGTTGATACGGCGGTGGAGATGAATGCGGGACAAACTTTTGCTATCGCGGGTTTGATTCAGCAGCGGACGGTGACGCTCAACCGGGGAATCCCGCTTCTGGCTGATATCCCGATTATTGGTGTTCCGTTTCGCCGGGTTGAAGATAGTGTCAACGAGACCGAACTGTTGGTTCTTGTAACCCCCGAATTGGTCGATGCGATGGACCCGCATGAGGTGCCGGCGTGTGGGCCCGGCATGGGGACCGTCTCTCCACGTGACAGTGATTTTTACTGTGGCGGGAAAATTGAGGTGCCCGATTACTGTAGCGCTTGTCAAAATCAAGCGTGTGGAGGAGGCCCCCAATGTGCTTCGGGCGGAACACCCTCAGCCCCCAATTCCTTTATGAATGGCGGGACAGGCAGCGGGCCGATTTACAATAATCAGTTTGTGCCTAGCGTTATGCCACAGCAACAAGGGCCTGCTCAGCAGGAACCTCTCCACTACGAACCGATGCCGACGCCCGCCGAAGTGCCAGCGGGCCCTTCCTTCGGAGCGGCTTCTGCCACGGGGACAAGTGACCAGCACTTCCAAGCGTCTCGCCAGCAAGAGTACGTTCGTGCCGCCGAGACGCAATGGAAGGGTGGTACGGCTTTGATCGGTCCGGTCGGTTACGACGACGATTGAACTAAAGAGACGTTTTTATCTTCATGCCACTTAGGGTGAGCTAGATTCTAGTAGTGAACTCCGCGCCGTGCCTTTCGCCCGGCCTCATGGCACCGATAGAATCGACCACCTACAAGCACCATGCCAAACGCCCTGCGACTCGCGATCGTTGATCCCAATGATGCTACGCGCGAAACGTTAAAAGATACGTTACAGGGCCTCGATACGATTTGGCTCGAAGCGGAGTGCTCCCGGTACGCTTTCTTCTCGGACGTCCTTGATCAGACCAACGCGGAAGTCGGCTTCATCTCTTTGGATGAAAATTCTGAAGAGGCCATCTCACTTATTGAGGCATTGTCGCGTACACATCCGAAAACAACGCTCTTAGCCACCAGTAGCTCAACCGATGGCAATCTGATCCTCCGCACCATGCGTGCCGGGGCGAAGGAGTTCCTTCCCCAGCCACTGAGCCCCAACGACTTGGCTGCCGCCCTGCAACGGGTTGCACGAACACGATTCGGTGATGATGCCACTAGCGGTGGCGGATGCAAGGTAATTGCCGTCACTGGCGCAACGGGCGGAGTCGGCTCGACCAGCCTTGCCGTGAATCTCAGTTGCGAACTTGCTTCGGATCCGAAGAACTCCGTGGTGTTGGTCGATCTCGACCTGGCACTGGGGGATGCCGATGTTTACCTCGATACGATTCCCGAATACACACTGACCGATGTTGCCCAGAATATCGCAAGGCTTGATTTTTCGTTGCTCAAGCGTTCGCTGACAAAACACGCTTCGGGATTGTACCTATTACCTCGCCCTATTCAGCTAGAGGATGTGTCGCTCGTAACGGTCGAAGATTTGACCCGAGTTATCAACCTGCTGCGTGCGACTTTTTCACATTTGATTATTGACACGTCCAAGTCCTTCAGTGCGCTCGACATGGCAGCGATGGAGATGGCGGATGACGTTCTAATGGTTACGCAGCTCGACTTGCCTTGCCTGAGAAATGTTGTCCGTTTGATGATGTCCTTCGAGCACCACGGGAAGTTTCGTGACAAGATTAAAATTGTCGTCAATCGGGTTGGCCAAGGGGGCACTTCCATCAGCCTCAAAAAGGCCCAGGCGACCATCGGGCAGGAAGTGTACTGGCAATTGCCCAACGACTTCCGCACGATGATTGAGGTACGTAACAACGGAGTCCCGCTCTTAGAGCAGGCCCCCAAAGCGCAAATAACACAAACGATCTCACTACTCGCCAGTGATTTGACCGGCAGGGTCGATGAGGCTGAGGGTGCTGACGCTAAGAGCAAATCGCGTAGTTGGCTCGGCTTGTGGCCCACACGTTCTGACCGTAAGGGCGAACCCTCGCCCGAACCCGTCGAACCAGACAATTGATCCGGATCGTTGGGGCGTTCCTCGCCAAGATGGCGAGGCTATAGCCGGGCCATCCTGTGTACGAAATCTTTTAAGCCGACACGTGGATCGATTCTTCCGATCCTAGGGCCCTGACCTCTTGTCTGCGGCCTCGAATGCCCTGGGCATTTTTCTTACTGCGGTCCCCGTCGCGCTTCCTGAGCTATATTTCTTCGGGCCTTTGTGCGCCCGCTCTCGTATTACGTCACGCCGCACGACACGATAAATCCGTTATGACCAAGCTAAACTCCCCCGCTATCGGCAACTCCACGCAAGAGAAAGATGCCGAGTTCGAGAACATCAAACGCCGCATCCATACGAAATTGGTTGATAAACTCGACCTGACTCGTGTTGGTGATTTGGAAGGGGATGTCTTGCGTCGCGAGATCCGGCTTGTTGTTGAGCATCTGTGTGACGTAGAAGAGACGCTTCTCAACCGGAACGAGCGTGATCGGCTTGTTGAAGAGGTGCTCGACGAAACTTTTGGCCTTGGTCCGATGGAAATGTTACTGAAAGATCCGTCGATCAGCGAAATCATGATCAACGGACCGAAGAACGTTTACGTTGAAAAGAGCGGCAACCTTGTTAAGACCGAAGTCACCTTCCGCGACAACAAGCACTTGATGCAAATCATTGATCGCATCGTTTCGCGAATTGGCCGTCGGGTAGACGAAATCTGTCCGATGGTGGATGCCCGTCTTCCGGACGGTTCGCGTGTGAATGCGATCATCCCACCATTGGCACTGGATGGGCCTAGCGTTACGATTCGTCGCTTCGGATCGAATCCGCTGAAGCTCGAAGACCTGCTCAACTTCCGCAGCCTGACGCCAGAGATGGTCATGCTTTTGGAAGGCGCGATGAAGGCGAAGCTCAACATCATTATCTCAGGGGGTACGGGCTCCGGTAAAACGACGTTGCTCAATACGCTATCGAGCTTTATCTCGAACGAAGACCGTATCGTTACGATCGAAGACGCGGCTGAATTGCAACTGCAACAAGACCATGTCGTCCGTCTTGAAACCCGTCCGCCGAATATCGAAGGAAAGGGCCAAATCACGGCGACCGACTTAGTAAAGAACTCACTCCGTATGCGGCCTGACCGCGTGATTATCGGCGAATGCCGTGGCGCAGAGACACTTGACATGCTTCAGGCAATGAACACGGGCCACGAAGGATCGCTTACGACCTGCCATGCCAACACGCCGCGTGATGCGATCGCTCGCCTCGAAACGATGATCATGATGGCGGGTTTTGAGATGCCACTCAAAGCCATGCGGACACAAATCGCGAGTGCCGTGGACCTGATCGTTCAGGTCAATCGCTTGCAGGGTGGCCCTCGTAAAGTGACGCACATCACTGAAATCCTTGGTATGGAACAAGATACGATTGTCATGCAGGATATTTTCACGTTTGACAAAACAGGGGTGGATGAAAATGGCCGAGCCATCGGGAAGTTCTTATCCACGGGGATTCGGCCTAGCTTTATGGAGCGACTCGAGCAGGCAGGAGTCCGTTTGCCAGCAAGCACGTTCCGTGAACGGGTCATGATGACCGACTGACTTGGAAAGCCGTTGCCTTACTCTACCCACGCCCCAGATACTCTACTTCTTCCCACTGATATTCCATGTCTCCCCTTCTAGTATCCTTACTGGTCTTCGGCTTTGTCACCATCTCGGTGATGGCGGCTGTAGCGTTCTTTGGCGGAGACAAGGAAGCGGATGTAGCGGACCGGCTCTCAGCTCTTACGACCGGTAAAGGGAGTGGAAAAAATGGAGAAAAGCAAACGAGTATCGACCTTGTGGCCTCTAGCTGGGACAAAGGAGCGGGGGCCATTGAGCAAGCGATTGCCAAGCACCTCAACCTGAAGTTAATGTTCATCCAGGCGGATGTCTCCTTCACGGTAAGCCAATTTATACTCGCTTGTGTGGCGGCGGCTTTGATCGGATTCTTCGGACCCACTCTCTGTGGCCTGCCAATGAAGTTTGCTCCGATCATCTCGGCAATTTTTGTCTTCCTGCCGTTTGCTTGGCTCGTGATGAAACGCAAGAGTCGGCTTAACAAGTTCGCTGCCCAATTGCCCGAAGCCCTGGAGCTCATCGCACGAGCTTTACGATCAGGCCATAGCCTTGCGGCAGGGCTGAATCTGGTTGGAAGCGAAATGTCGGATCCTATAAAGAAAGAGTTTTCCCGTGCTTTTGAAGAACAGAACCTCGGCATGCCTTTGGAAGAGGCCCTCGAGAATCTGACGGAACGCATTCCGAACCTCGACTTAAAGTTCTTCGTCACAGCGGTCGTCTTGCAACGACAAACGGGTGGCGACTTGGCTGAGATTCTTGACAAAATTGGCCGATTGATTCGCGAACGTTTCAAGATTCGTGGACAAGTCCAAGCACTCACGGGCGAAGGCCGTCTCAGTGGTATCGTTCTATTGGCTTTGCCGCCGGTTTTGTTTATTGCCGTTTATCGATTGAACCCGGACTACTTGAGTTTGCTATTCACCGACGAGCTTGGCAAGAAAATGCTGGTCGGCGGAATCTTGATTCAGCTTCTCGGGGCCGTTGTGATTCAGAAAATTATTAACATCCGTATTTAAGGGCGACACGAGCCACACTCTCGGCACCCTTCAACGCACCAGCCTCCCGTTCCTGCTACCTGGAAGAAACCCCATGATCCCGCTCCTATCGCTCATCAGCTCGTCGATGTTTGTGAGCTTTGCTGTCTTTGGCTGCGTAGCGGCAGGAATGTGGTTTGCGCTCGATTTTTTCGGTGGCTCCGGCAATGAACGGGCCCACGATCGGCTTGATAAGCTGCGCGATCCGGGCCTTCGAGGTGCCGCTCGTGAAGAGCAGCAGAAGGATAAGATGTCGAAGCTACTTGGAAAAAAGACCGCCCAACTTGCTGCCCCATTACAACCCAAGACCAAAGAAGAGCAAAGTAAGCTCAAAATAAAATTGCAGAACGCCGGTTTTCGTGGTGAAGGGGCGATTAGCGTCTTTCTAGGCTCGAAGCTCCTTTGCTTGATCTTTGGCTTTCTTATCGGTGGCGGTGCCGCCTATTGGACCAAAGGTCTTAACCAGGAAGCCATGATTATTACCGTCGCCACGGCTGGTATTCTATTCTTCCTGCCGGACATTTTCGTCTGGTTCATGAAAAAGTCTCGGCAAGACCAGATTTTCTATGGGCTTCCCGACGCTTTGGACTTGATGGTTGTCTGTGTCGAGGCAGGCTTAGGGCTTGACCAGGCGATGCGTAAGGTAAGCGAAGAAATGCAGAAGACCTACGCCGTGATCGCAGAAGAGTTTGGCTTGTGTAACTTGCAGCTCCAAATGGGATCGGCTCGGAATACGGTATTGTTCGAGCTCGGACAGCGGACCGGCGTGGATGACCTCAAAGCGCTCAGTGCCATTTTGATTCAAGCCGATAAGTTCGGCTCAAGCGTCGCCCAAGCCCTGCGGGTGCAAAGCGATTCGATGCGGACTCGCCGTAGCCAATTGGCCGAGGAGAAAGCTGCTAAAACAGCAGTAAAACTCATCTTTCCGCTCGTGCTGTTCATTTTCCCAGCGATCTTCATTGTGCTGGTCGGCCCCGCTGCAATCACGATGATTAACGAGATGTTCCCCGCAATGCAGGGTGGCCGCTAGGTTCGGCTTGCCGCCACTGCTAGCGAAAGATGGGTAGGCTGAGTCGGGCAAACCGGTCCTTCTCAAAGCTTCGCAGAAGGCGATCGCACGTGGCCGATACAACCGGCAGGACACGCACTATTACCGGTGTGCGGCTGACGGCAGGTGCCGCTCAGACCGTGCCTTCCGACGGAGCGAAGCAAGATGGCAAAGATTCTACTACCAGCGATCGCAGCGGGCTTTCTTTTCGGGGTTGCTACCCCGTCGAACGCCTTTTGGCTCGACGCTTTCTATCAACACATTGAGCAAGGCCGCGAAGAGAATAACCTCTGGCCGCAACAGTATGTTGGTGCCGATCGCGAAAGGGCCCAAGCTCCCTTCAACACAATGGTCCGCAACGGGTGGCGGCGCCAGAACTTGCTGGGCAGCCATCACTTTAATGAGGATTCGACGAAACTCACCCAAGCGGGCAAGCTCCGTGTGCAATGGATTCTCACCCAACCGCCTCAAGAGTTTCGCCAAGTCTTTATTGAACGATCCCTCGAAACAGGGATAGCCGAAACTCGTACCGCGACGATCAACCAATTCGCATCCCGTGTGCTACGCGACGGTGGCATTGCCGACGTGACGGAAACGCATATCGTTTCGGATGGTCGTCCTGCCACGATGGTTGACTTTGTGAATACGACGTTCCGTGAGAATATGCCCATTCCTACTCTTCCCAACAGTGTGCCGGGAGGCGGCGGTGGTGGAGAAGGCGAATAAGGCGAGAGGCGAGGCGATAGATTTTAGCCCACGCAATGGAGCGTCGGGGACACTCAGGGAAGAGGGGAAAGGAACCGTGCGAATCAACTTCATTACGTCGATTGCGTTACTACTGGCGATGGCCAGCACCACGTCGGCAGCTCCGATCTCGATGATCCAGGGCTTGCCTGAGGCAACCTCGGCAGCTCCCTCGCCCAAGGCAGGGCAGCGGAATTGGCTAACGAAGTGGCTTATTGGTGATGCTCCTGTCCAGCCCATGCCGCAGCAGGTGTCTCCTCAATCAGGCCCGGACGCCTTTGCCTACAAAGCACCTGTGGAGCAACCCGCCTCTTCAGCGGTTTGGCCCAGCACGCCAGTGACGACTTCACCAATCGCTGCTGTTGAGGCAACCGTTGAGGCAACGCAAGTCCCTTCTCCGTCGGTTTCCGCCGCTACGGCAGATGCTATCGCTGCGGCTCAGGCTGCAGAAGCTGTGGGCAACGCGGATGAGGCACGCCGTTTGTACTATGAGTACCTGACGGCTAATCCGACCGACGTGAAGGCACTGCGTGAGCTGGGGCACATGGAAGATCGGCAAGGTAATCTCAGCCATGCGGAGCAGCATTACCGCCAGGCCTTGGGTGCCAATCCTGCGAGCGCCGCCGCGACGAACGATCTGGGGCTATGCCTCGCTCGCCAAGGGAAATTAGAAGCCTCGGTTGCTACGTTCGGCCAAGCAATCCAGATGCGGCCCAATAAACGGCTTTACCGAAATAACATTGCCACGGTGCAAGTGCAACTTGGCCAGTCCGACGAAGCGTTAGCCCAACTCAAGGCCGTCTACGACCCAGCAACGGCAACCTTCAACTTGGGCCAACTCCTGGTCAAAGCAGGAAAGACCGCCGAAGCGGCCCGCCGATTCCAAGAGGCGTTGGCACTGGAGCCCAATTTGATACCCGCCCGCGAAGCCCTTGCGAAGCTTCAATCAACGAACCCTGTTGAGCCGGTAAGACTCGTTGAGACAACCCCGGTGGTTACGCCCGAAACGGTTACTACCACGCCTGTCGCGGAACCGACGCCAACAACGCCTTACGTCGCCAGCCAAGGGGTCCCCAGTTTTCCTCGACTGTTGCCACCCGTGATTGACCGGTGAAGTCTCGTCAGACGGGTGGGGTCGGCGGGAGGAATTAACGATGCCACTATCGTTGTAGGTGCCGCTAAACGTAAGTTGCTTAGGCCTCTCCCGCGTCTATCGGTGCAATAGCTGTTCTGTAGAAGAGGCGGCTCTGGACCGCTTCGCCTGCTAGCAAGCAAACCACTGCAAGGCAGGCCGCGACGGCTGAGGGCCATGGGGTGGCCGCTTCGGGGATGTTTTTCGACCCGACGGCAAGGACCTGCGCTCCGAGAGGCAAAATGATTCCGCCAAGAGCGCCGAGCCCATAGCGAAGACCGGTTAGCCTTGCATAGGGACCCGCCATAAGCTGGGCGGCTCGTTGCTTGGGCGAAGGGTCGCTTCCCAAATAGGAAAAAAGATAGCTCTCGGCCAAAAGCTTGAGTGCCATCGCAAAGAAAACGATCAGCACCATGTAGCCCCCGCGGTCGCCCATTCTTTCGCCTTCCATAGCATCCATCACCGCCCCCACTGCAAGGAGAACGCTTGCTGAGATAGCAGCCGGTGTCGTGATGCGCCGGACCAACATATCGAAACCGGCCCAACCACTTTTTTGCTTTCGATTGCTCATCGTTCATCCTTCATCGTCGTCTTTCCTTCTTTAGCCCGTCGTTCGCATACCAGCCGCTAAGCCCTTGATTGCCAATTGCGAAAGTATCCGTAGTTCACTCGGAACCTCTTCGCCCGCCCCTTCCGCTTCGCGTACACGGCGAATCACTTCAAGCTGAATGAGATTCAGAGGATCGACATAACGGTTGCGGAGTTTGATCGACTCTTTCAGCCAAGAGGTTCCGTCAAGGAGTTCTTGTCGGCCCGTTGCGGCAAGCACCACCTTGGTCGCACGGTGGTATTCCTCATCCAGCAATTGAGCCACTTCCCTTAGCTCGGGGGCGTCGCCTGCCATCAAAGCGTAGCGATTGAAAACCGGCCCATTCGATTTGGCCAAAGCCAACACCGCATTGTCGATTGTCGCCCGAAAGAAAAGCCACGAACCGTACATTTCACGAAGCTCGTTCGTTCCGTCTTGGGTCTCCGCTAGCCGACTCAATCCTTGCCCCAGGCCGTACCAGGCTGGCATAAGGCAACGGCATTGCGTCCACGAAAAAACCCAAGGGATAGCACGGAGGTCTTCGATGCGGTCCCCCTTTTTTCGTTTGGCGGGGCGAGAGCCGATCGGGAGGGCTTCGATCTCGCGGATCGGCGTGACCAAACGGAAGAACTGCGTAAAATTCGGGTGATCAACCAATTCACGGTAGGCCTTGAAAGATGCGTCCGCCATTTCTTGCATTCGCCCATGCCACAATTTGGCCGGCTTTGCTAGTTCCTTTTCATTGGACGGCGTGGTCGTTGCTGCGATCAAGACTGCCCGAAGCACTTGCTCCAGATGGCGATGGGCAATGGCCGGGTCGTCGTAACGCTCTGCCAGTACCTCACCTTGTTCCGTCAATCGAAGCGATCCATCGAAGGTTCCGGAAGGTAGAGAAAGAATGCTTCGCGCTGCCGGCCCTCCGCCACGTCCCAGTGAACCGCCTCGGCCATGAAAATACGTTAGGTGAACGCCATGCTTTTTTGCCAAACGATGCAGGTCAATTTGAACCCTCTGTAAGGCCCAAGCTGCCGACAGATAGCCACCATCTTTCGTACTGTCCGAGTAGCCAATCATGACTGTTTGGCGGTCTTTGCAAGCAACCACATGCTTTCGGTACGCTTCTCTGTTGAGCGCGTCCCCCAGTATTTGGCAAGCGTTCTCCAGGTCGATGATCGTTTCAAACAGTGGGATAATCGGTAAATGGAGTCCCTCATCCTTCGGACTCCCACCATCGACCCGTTCGCTCCACTTCCACAGCCAAAGTACCGTCAAGAGATCGCTCGGTTTTTGCGTCATACTGATGACGTGTCCCCCGAGGCACTCCATGCCGAACCGACGTGCCGAACGACGTAGCACGCGGAACAAATCCAAGGTCTCTTCCGATTCTGGCGAGAGATCGATCGGACTAATGCTTGTTGCGATCGACAAGGAACTTTCGAGCAAATCGCAGCGGCGCTCTTCCGTCAGTTTTTCGTCGGCTTGCAGGAGGCCGATTGCCTGCCATAGCTCTTCCATCACACCGCTGTAAAGCTCCGAGTGCTGGCGCAAATCAAGTCTTGCTGTGTGCAAGCCAAACACACGTATCTGGTCAATCCACGCTTGCACCTCTGCCGAAACTACCTCCTGATCTCCCGTGGCTTCTAGCACCTCGCGAAGTCGATCGACATCCGCCAACAGTTCATCCGCATCGGCATACGCCCCAGAAGGGCCCGCCTCTTTTATCGTTACCCTAGCCGTCTGTTCAAGACGCCATACGACTATTCGTAGCCAACGCCGCGGTGTCTCAAGCGGAGCGATCCGATCAAGCAACACTTCCAGTTCAGGGTACTTGGCACAAGCTTCGGCTATCGGCTCGTACAACTGCGAGCATCCCTGAGCCTGCCGTATGGAAATGCTAAGTGATTCGATTAACTGATTACCAATTTCTTGATGTTGTTTTATGGCCGCTTCGCGTAGCCAATCAATGGTTTTCTGGGTGACCTCTGGCGTGACGTGCGGATGCCCATCCCGATCACCGCCCATCCATGAGCCGAACGATAACAAAGAGGGAATACGAAGAGGCTGGTCTGGATATACCTCCGTAGCGGCACTGCGCACCTCACTCAGGATTCTTGGAACGGTATGCCAAAGGACCGGACTGAAGGACAAACCGCGTCGTACTTCTTCCAGTACGGTGGGTCGGTCGGGACGAAGGACATCGGTCTGCCACAGCTTGATAATTTCACCACGCACCAACTTCCGTAATCGGTCTTCTTCACGAGGCGTAAGCTCTTGAACATCGAGCCGGCTTAGTAGTCTCCTAAGAACGCGAAGTTTTGCTCGAATCGATTTGCGTTTTGCTTCCGTCGGATGGGCAGTGAACACCAACTCGATACCAACCCGCTCCAGTGCCACCTGGAAATCGGCTGCCGAGAGGCCCTGTTCTTTGAGTTGCTGGACCGCGTCATGGATCGACTCGCGACGCACATCGTGGTGCCGTTCTCGGTCACGCAAAGAACGGACACGTTGGCGATCTTCGGCAAGATTCGCCAGTTCCAGAAAAGTGCCAAATGATCGCATGACGAGGCGTAGCTGCTCGCCCGAAAGATCTCGGAGAAGGGTATCAATTTCGTCAGCAGCCCCTTCATCCCCATCACAAAAGCGACGTGCAAGACGACGCACTTGTTCGACAAGTTGGAAGGTCTCCTCACCAGCAAACCGGCGTACCGTATCGCCGAAAGCCCTTCCTAAATCGTCAATTTCACGGCGAAGCCGCTCGTCAGTTGCCATGTTTTTGCACGGGAAAAAAGGATTTATGGAAGGAGGGACAGTAGCAGCACACAAAAGGCCCATGTGCCGGAAAACACACGGGCCTTTTTGCCTGAGAAACAGACTCAGCGGGATGCTGAATCCGTTAGCGGAGAGGACAGGATTCGAACCTGCGGAACGGGGAACCCGCTCACCGATTTAGCAAACCGGCGCTTTCGACCACTCAGCCACCTCTCCTAAAGCAGGCTCCCGCTTGGGGAGCCCTGCTCAGTGAGTTACCAGTGTAGTTCTTTCCTAGTAGTTCACGCAAGGCGTGTGTGAGGTTTTTTGCTGTGGTCGGGGACGACACAGCTCTCCCCGGGACCGTCTCTCGGGCCCTTAGAAGATTCCCATTGCGGTTAGGCTATAGCGGACGACAAGGCCGGCCACCACGATGCTTACCATGCTCATCAGCTTGATGAGGATATTGAGGCTCGGGCCGCTGGTATCCTTGAACGGATCGCCAACCGTATCGCCAACAACCGACGCCTTGTGAGCGTCGGTCCCCTTGCCACCATGGGCCCCCGCCTCAATGTACTTCTTGGCGTTGTCCCAGGAACCGCCCGCATTGGCCATAAAGATAGCCAAGCAGAACCCACAAGTGAGCGTCCCCATGAGCAATCCCAACACTCCAGCAACGCCCAGCACAAGGCCTACTCCTACCGGCAGCAAGAGTCCCAGTAGTGCGGGCCCGATCATTTCTGTCTGGGCTGCCACGGTACTGATCGCCACAGGACTGGCGTAATCAGGCTCTTCCGTTCCATCCATGATGCCCGGTTTTTCTCGGAATTGACGCCGAACCTCTTCAACCATGCCTTGGGCAGCACGACTGACGGCCTTCATTGTCATCGCACAAAAGACAAACGTCGCCATGGCTCCGGCGAAAATACCGATCAGCACCTTCGGGTTCATGAGCGTCGCGTCGTAGTAAATGTTGAACTGTGGGAGCGTCGCTTTATGAAGTTGCAAGAGCTTCGACTGAGTCGGCTTCCAAGTGACACTCTCCCCTTTTACTTGCAAGAGATCATCGCCCCAGGGGTCCTCGTCATTGCCCATCGGAAGACGAGCCTCCGTCGGCAAGGCCTGCCACTTGGCAACCATCTCACTTGAGCGGAGTTGGTCTGGCATTACGAGCAAGCGTTGCGTTACGGCATCGGCTCCACTTTTACCGCTTGCCAAACGCTCTTCGCTTGTTTGTTTTGAAAGTTGCACCAAGAACTGATCGGACAACTTGTACCAACCGGGGGTTACCTGATCGACATCCGCATTAGCGGCGTCCACGGCTTTGGAACGACCAAAATCATCGGCCCACGAGTCGAATCCAACCCGCACGCCTTCAATGTAGGCCGCCATCAGGGCGAGTGCCGTTAGGGCCGCAGAGCCAATGGCGAATCCCTTGCCGGTTGCAGCAGTGGTGTTGCCAAGGCTATCGAGGGCGTCGGTCCGTTCGCGCACAACCGCCGGCAAGCCGGACATCTCGGCGTTGCCACCAGCGTTGTCGGCAATGGGGCCGTAAGCGTCCGTGGCTAGCGTGATGCCAAGCGTGCTCAGCATTCCCACCGCTGCGATACCTACGCCATAGAGACCGATTGAAAAATACTCGGCATTACCAAACTGCCAACCGGTTGCAAAACCGAAGGAGAGGATCGTCGCGATACTGACGGTGACGACCGGTGCCCATACGCTCATCATGCCATCGGCAATGCCTGTGATGATGATCGTCGCAGGGCCCGTGACAGCTTGGTCGGCAAGTTTCTTCGTGGGCGAGAACTCATCGCTCGTGACGTATTCGGTCCATTTACCAATGACAAGCCCTGCCAAAGCTCCCCAAATCACGCTGAACGCAGCTCCCGGTATCCCGAACCAAAGGGTCGCCTCAGTAGCGGGCATCAGTATCCAGGCGGCAATCACCGCGGCGACAATCACCAGTGCCGTTGAGAAATTGATCCCTCTAGCCAGAGCAGCGAGCAAGTTCTTCTGGCTTGCATCCTCATCGGTCTTGACCATGTAGATACCCGTAATCGACAGAAAGATGCCGATGCCGGAAATCACCATGGGTAACATCATCGCCGCAATTTGAGCTTGGGTGGCTGTCATGCCTTCGGGAATAAGGGCCGGGTTGGTGAAGGCGGTCGCACCGAGGGCCGCGCTGGCAAGGATCGAGCCCGCGTACGATTCGTAAAGGTCGGCTCCCATGCCGGCCACGTCGCCCACGTTGTCGCCTACATTATCAGCAATCGTTGCCGGGTTGCGGGGGTCGTCTTCAGGAATGCCCTGTTCGACCTTGCCGACCAAGTCGGCACCCACGTCGGCTGCCTTCGTGAAGATGCCACCACCAACACGGGCGAACAGTGCTTGGGCACTTGCTCCCATGCCAAAGCAGAGCATCGTCACAGCGATTTCCACGGGCGAAAGAGCATCGAAGCCCATCGCCGGCCAAACCCAGTAAAGGAAGGCGAACCAAAGCGTGATATCCATAAGACCGAGGCCAACCACCGTGAGTCCCATCACGGCTCCTGACCGGAAGGCGACTTGGAGCCCCTGGTTGAGCGATTTTTCAGCGGCAGCAGCCGTACGGTTGCTTGCCGCGGTGGCGGTCTTCATTCCGAACCAACCCGCCAGCCCACTAAAGAGACCGCCTGATAAGAAAGCAAACGGGACGAAACCGCTTTGCACTTTCATGCCAAACGCGGCGTAAGCTAGGAGCAATGCCACAACAAAGAAAAAGGCGGCTACCACACGGTACTGTTGTTGGAGATAGGCGTTGGCCCCTTCGGTAACGTAACCGGCGATCTCCTTCATTCGGTCCGTACCACCGTCGGAGCGGATCGTCGAATCGTAGAACCACTTGGCCTGCACCAGCGCAGCGAAGGCACCAAGAAAGGCGACCAACCAGCAAATAAAGGCTGTTGCGCTACCGTCGGAAGCTGCAATGCCCTCGGAAGAGGCCGGCTCAGCCTCTGCCGGCTCAGCGTCTGCCGCTTTAGCATCTGCTGTCTCCGCGGCAACTTCTGCCGCCGCCTCCTGAGCCCAAGCAAGGTCGGCAGAAAAAATCGCCCCTGTCAGGAGCATGGCAAAAGCCATGTAGATACCGAAACGAGAACCGCCCATTTTTAGAAAACCAATCCGTCCGCCCATCATGGGAATCTCCGAAGTGTTCGTTTAGAGCCTATCCTCCCACCCCCTCAGGAAGCATCCAGCGGCCGGAAAGGACCGGAATACCAGAGGATTGGGGACGTGCTGTTCGTCGCGAACCGGGTGAAGAAGACAGTGAATTAACGGTGTGAGAAGGGCTCTTGATCGCGATACGTAAGTCGCTTTGGCGGCCCTTCTTACACGGCTTTTATGTAAGTAAGTCGGGGAGTCTAAACCGGGGGCCCGGAAGGGTCAACACGCCTAGCGCAAAAGGGGCTCCCTCGTGCGCTGAATCACCCCCCTCCCCAGTCTTGACAGCGTCCCTAAAGTGGGCGTCCCTAAAGTCGGCCTAACTCGATCGCCAAATGTTGGATAAGAGCCGTCTGGTTCGCATTGCGTCCGATCGCCGTTTCCGCAGCGAGACATTGCTCCAGAGCGTTGAGGGTTGTCTCCATCGCTGAAGGGTCTTGGGGCTCCAAGCCTCGTAAACGATCTCGATAATGAGAAATGGCCGCCCCGATCAGGTCCCCCAGTCGCTCTCGTCGAGCGCTCGCTTCGGTTCCTGCTCCCTTGGTTTCCTCTTCTAAAATCTTCGCCAGTCGTGACGAATCAACACGAGGAGCATCGAGGCAGGTCAGCAACGCCTTCCTAGCGGCCCCCAGCCCTTCGTTGGCCCCCGCCAATGCCGAGGCGACGCTCCCGCCAGAAAGTGCGGCAAGCCGCCTCGCTTCCTCCGACGAATATCTCGCTCCGTCCTCCTGAAGCGGCTCCTGCTGGAGAATGGCAGCCACCTCTTCCTCCGCAAGCGAGCCGAATCGGATCACCTGCGAACGAGAACGGATCGTCGGCAACTGACGTGCGAGGCTCGTTCCGATGAGAAAAATCACCGACCGAGGAGGGGGCTCTTCGAGGGTCTTCAGAAGGCAGTTCGCGCTTTCCACACTGAAATGATCGACATCATCGATTAAGGCAACACGTCGCGAGCTGACCATCGGCCTCAGCGATAGGTCATGGCACAGGCCTGCCCGATTTCGCTGGTCACCTGATCCGATGAACAAATCGAGCGGCAGCGTGCTTTTACCCGCCGGTTTTTCGATGTTGAGCAAATCGGGATGGTTGCCCGCCACTGCCAGTTGGCATGACTCGCACTCGCCACAGAAGGCCAATTCATCATCAGAGCGTTCCGTGCAAAGCAAGGCCCAAGCGAGCCGCGTGGCGAAGCGCCGCTTTCCGACGCTCTCTGGCCCGACAAGCAAATAGGTACTGGCAAGTCGTCCTTGCGTAAGCGTTTGACGAAACCGCTCGGCGACCGCTTCGTGTCCATGAACTCCTAATAACATGTGCGGCATCCTTCCTAAAGCCGGCTACCCTGAAACGGCAACGGCATTGATGGCGGCGAGAACGACTTCCCGGATTTTTCTAAGCTTGACTGGCATTACAACGACACCCCGGTGCGTGCCCGTTTTGGCATGGGCAGCCCAGTCGCTTTGCGATTCCTCAAGCAAGAGGACGGCCGATTTCTCACGGGTCGAGAGGTCTCCGCCAAATTTGTTGAATGCCTCCACTGCTGCCGTTCCCAACGATGCCCCGCAGAAGAGAACCACCTCCGCCGCCTCAGGGTCGTTGGTAAAGCGTTGGAGCGCTCGATCGGCATCCGCTGCGACCAACACCCGATAGCCGTTTCGCTTAAAAAGTTCTCGTAAGAGATCCTGGCGTTTTACGTCGGACTCAACGATCATAATGCGCCGGGGTTCGCCAGCAGGGCCGATGCCCTCTTGGCTTGCCAGTTCACGCTGCTCCGCTCCAGCGTTTCCGTCCTGAACACGGCGCATCGCGATTTTTAGTTCGGCAAGCATTTCACCTGGCGATTGAAAGCGTCGCTCCGGATCAAGTTCCAAAGCCTTACTCAGCACCATGGCGATAGGCATGGGCGTCTCGGAAGCGTGCTCAATGATGGGGCGTATCGCCTTGAACGTATCCCGACCAAACCGCTGCATTCGGTCACGCCCTTCCGGCAAAGAAGAGATTCCCGAAAGCATCTGGTGGAAAATATATCCGATGAAGAAGATATCGCTTCGAGTATCGTCCTTGCGGACTCCGGTCGCTTTTTCTAAAGCGGCGTACTCAACCGTCCGGTCAACGCCCACATCGCCCGCCACTTTGTCGAGAGCTGCTAAGCCAAAGTCGATCAACTTCGCCACGCCATCAGAAGCGACCAGGATGTTGGACATTTTAAGATCGCGGTGGGTCACTCCTTGCTGGAAAGCGTACTGCAAACCGGCCAAAGCACCACTTACGATCTCGCTTGCCTCAAGCCACTCGAACTTGCGGCGCACACGGTAAAACTCCCGAAGGTTGCGTCCCTCGATAAAGTCCATCACCAAGAAATGGAGGCCCGGCTTGGAAACGATCTCAAAGATAGGCACGATGTTGGCGTGCTTGAGCGACTTGCCAAGCTCCCCTTCACGACGAAAAAAATCCGCCTTCTTGGGATCGGCACTAAAACGCGATCGCAGCACCTTGATCGCATAAATCTTGCCCGTCTTGCGATGGGCCGCACGAAAGACGCGCGCAAACGCTCCGGTGCCAATGCAGTACAGCACCTTGTAATCACCGTAGAAATAACCATCTCGCATGCCGCGCGCAATGCGATCAAGCTGGTAATTCGTAAGCACTCCCTTACGGACCAATGCGGCCGAAAGGCTCTCCAGCGTTGCCGTCGAAGCGTCTACCTCCGCCCAAGCGGAGCGCAACGCGGCCTCGGTTACAGCACCCGTATCAAGGGCTGCTTGGGCAAGCTGGTCGGCAGTTTCAGGAAGTGGCATATCGCGGTTGTTCGGGAACAATCTCCCCTTACAAGTTGGAAGGGGGGGTGGCAAAAATTGAGCGTCAGGAAGAAGGCAAAGCGTAGCGTGTCATCTGGGCATAGCAAATGGGCACAGCAAACAGGTAAAAAATCACACTCGCTCGCAACAAGACGCTCTTATTCAATCCCGACCATCCTCTCTCTCGATCCGGTGAGGACAAAAGCGGGGAGCTTGCGTTCTATTCAAAGTCATCGGCTTCCCCCGTGATCTGTTCCAGTTGTCGCTGGCAGGCGTCTCGCTCTCGTCGGGTCGCTTCCAGGTCAAACATCAGGTATTTCATATCGAGTCGCAACTGGCCCAACGCGTCTTGCACGAGGGACAAGATACGGCGGCGGCGGCTTGTGCTTTCTATCACCCGATCCACCAAGGGTTGTAACGACGCCGACTGATCGGCGGGAAGCTGGCCAATCGCGGCGGCAAGTTGTTTCAAATCCGTGGGCAGATCAAGAGTCGGCGTGTTTGGCGTGTTCATGTTGCTATCATCCGTCAGGGCGGCAGAATGGGGGTCCGTGTTGGGCATCTTTGCTGGCTCTCCTGGAAGGTGGCCTCGAAGGGGCAATTGCCTTTTAGGTATGCAGCCCGTGCGCCGTAACTCACTCAGCAGCCGTCCCTGTCTGCCGCAACCAATTCTACGCAAAGCACTTACGTTGCTTCAAGCGCTTGGCAGAAAAACCTTTCGAGGAATCCGGAATGAGGCGTTTTGGCCTCGTTTTCCCTAGCCGTGTTGCGGAAATCTTGCTATTCCCGCCGCTGTGCGGCGTAGAGCCCCCCTTTCCCCGCCTCGCAAGTCACCTTACCCCCCCACAATAACTCCCGATCTCTCAGTGCTTCGTAACGGCCCTTTCCATCGCCCGACCCTCACCAAGCCGCTTGGAAGAAGGGTTTTTGTTGCCCTCGGATCGATTTTCGTGCTGTTGCTCCCCCTGTCGCCGCTCACCCAGCCTCTGCTAGCCGACACCTGGATCGATAGCTACGATTCCCCCGAAACCACTTGGGAAATAGGAAAGCAGCAACATGTCCGTCTGATTCAGCAAGAACGCGTCCGCCTGAGCCGGGTTGCCCCCCCAAAGGTCGCCTCAGAAAGAGAATCGCAGGCCCCCTCTCAGCCGACGATCGGAGCCGAGGTGATCGGAGCAGAAAGGCTCGTCTACGAGTGCCCACCCGGGCTGTCGGCTTGGTTTTGGCGAGATATTCCGGCAGCAGCAGTGATCGACGAACTTCGCCTCCAGGCCGATATCCGTGCCACGGGCCCCGGAACCTTGCTTGCGGCGGAAGTGGTGCTGCCCCGATCGCTCGACCCCCAAAGTGGCCAGCCGCTGCGGGTCGTGGTTCGATCGCTCCCTCGAACGATTCTCCGTCCTGGCGATGCGCAGTTAGTCCTAGAAAATCTCCCCCAACTGGTTCGGCATCGGGCCAGAGCATTACGGCTTGTGCCTACGGCGGAAGGAAGACCGAGAACCGTCGATGAACGGGGAGCCTACCTCACCCGGATTGGCATCATCGCGCCGGGCGATATCCGGGCTCGTCAGTTGTGGATCAAACAGGTTCGGATCGAAAGCATCGTAACGCCGCGCCAGCGTCCCGCCACGCTTGCCACTGAGTTTCAGGCAAAACACTCGCCGACGGGGCCCGCACTCGGTGCTCCGCAACAAGACCGAGCCCCTTCAAACGACCGTTTTTCAATCGCCCCTGGTGGAAAAATCGAACCGACTCGGGTGACCCTTGATAGCGATGGTTTTCGTATTGATAGCGTCTTGTTTTTTCCACGAGTCTGGCGCTGGCACGGCGAATCGTTTGAGGGACTTGCAAGGCGCGGGTTTAATACGGTTTGGATCGATACGCCTATTACCGAAGACCTGCTTGCCGAGGCAGCCACCCACCAGCTTCGGCTCATCGCCCCGCCACCAGAACAAGAAGCTGTAACAAAGATCCAAGCCTCTTGGGCTCCGGTCCTCGCCTGGGCGATTCGTGGCGTCGCGACGGCGCAAAACATGGACTCTCTATTGGTTGTCGTCGAAAGGAGTCGCGATCTCCCCAAGGCGGCACGGCGCCCCTTGCTGGTTCAGACCGACGAACCTGCTGAGTGGAGTCGCCTTGCTGACGGCTTGTTCATTACGACCCGAGGAAGCCGTGTTTCGATCCGGCCCGATGCAACGAAACGCCTCCGACGAGCGCTTGCCGAGAGTCGCCCTGGCACACCGCTGCTGGCTCTGGTTGATACGGATGTCGGGCCGGCTCTTCAGCGTCAACTCGATGCCCTGGTCGGTGAGGCGGTTGCCCCTGGCTGGTTGCCTCCGGCAGACGTGGCAGGAGCGACCCATGCGGCTCTTGCAGCCGGTTGCCGAGGGATTATTTACACTTCGACCGAATCGCTCGACAGCCCTGATGATCCTACCACAGCGGCGGCCGCTTGGATTGAGCTGACCAACGCCCAATTGCAATTGATCGCGCCATGGCTCGTCGGGCCGCGACCACCGATTCATCTCTCGGGCGATGGGGGCGGTTTGTTGCTCGAACGGCAAGGGGTTCGTCTAGCACTAGCCCCCCAATTAGCCGTTACTTCAATAGGTAGCGACCGCTTGATCTTGCCCGGTGTAGGACAAACGAGCCAGCTTTTTCGTCTCACCCCGGCTGGAGTGCATCATCTCTCCAGCAGACGAGTTGCCGGCGGATTACAGATCGATCGCCCGGGCGGCGACGCTCCTGGAGTCATCGTGATTGGTAACGACCCGCGCATCTTCGTTTCGCTTCAACGCTACACGGCAAATACGGGACAGCAGGCGGCAACAAGTCTCGTTCAATTTGCTAAGGGAGCCCTCGCCCGGGTTGATACGCTTGAACGTGATTCGGGAGCCGAAGCGCGCCGTCGGCTTGGTGAAGCCAACCTTGCGGTAGCACGCCGCGATTTTCCGGCTGCGTACGACCTTGCCTATGCGGCCCTTGAAGTGATGGAGCTAGCCGCCGAAAAAAGGCGGCGCATTGCGGTCGCCTCTACGGGAATTGCCGAGAGCAGCCCGCTCGCGGTGCTCCCCTCAACACTGACCGATCATTTTCGGTTAACACAAATGCTTGCCGCTGCCGAGCGCGGTTCCAATCGGCTTTACGGCGGTAGCTTCGAAGATATCGACAACGTGCGCCAACGAGGGTGGACGCACCCCTCTCCACCGGTCGAGGGAGTCACGAAGGTCGAGTTGATTGAAAAAACGCCGGTTCACGGTGAACGGCTCTTGCGTCTCTCCTGCAAAACACCGCAACCGGCCAGCCTCACACCGCGTGTCGTTTCGCCCAAAATAGAACTTGCTGCTGGGGAGTTGGTCGAAGTGACCGGCTGGGCACGCGTCACGGCTATTCCAGGACAAGAGCCCGGTTGGTTGCGTGTTTCCGATACGTTGGGCGGCGAGGAACTGGCTCTTGAAATCGGCCCTCACCGAGAGTGGCGGCCCTTCCGCCTGCTTCGCCGTGCTACGGTGCCGACGACACTTCGCCTTACGCTTGCTGCCGAAGGGGCTGTGACAGTGGACCTCGATGGCGTGATGCTTCGGGCGATTGAGCCGGTGGCAAAGAGAGTCTCACGCCGAGCCACAGAGAGGCCAAGGGAAAACAAAGGCCTCACGCAAAGACGCTAGTGCTTTGGCACAGCTTAATTTTCTCAACCCTGTTTTTTAGCTGTGACGCAGCGCTAGGGGCCTTCCATCAACAAAAATAATTCACCGCGTTCTCGAACAATTGAAGGCCGGCACCCTTGCCTGCCGGTTTGCCCTGGCGAGTCCAGTTGGGGTGTTGGGTCGCGTCGATGAACCGCTCGGGGTGGGGCATCAGGCCGAGCACCCGGCCCGTGGCATCGCACAAACCGGCAGCGCCTGCGGTTGAACCGTTCGGATTCAGCGGGAAGGGCAACTCACCAGAGGCCGAGGTTTGTCCTTCTTCATCAGCATACTGCAAAACGATTCGTCCCAACGTGGCGAGTTTTTCTAGTGCCGCCGCGTCGCGCAGAACGATTTTCCCCTCGGCATGAGCGATCGGCATTTCGATTTGCCCCATCCCTTGAAGAAAGACGCAGTCGCCCGGTGAGGTAGCCAAGTGGACCCAACGTGCTTCGTAACGACCGTGGTCGTTCCAAGTGAGCGTTGCGTGTGGTCCCGCTTCATCGGCGCTGTCCAATAGGCCGGTCTTCATCAGCACTTGAAAACCGTTACAGATGCCGAGGATCAGCTTGCCATCGTCACGAAACTGGCGGAATGCGTCGGACAATCGCAAACGCAATTGGTTGCCCAGCACACGTCCTGCCCCCACGTCATCGCCATAACTGAAGCCGCCGGGAATGCAAAAAATCTGGTACTGCTCTAGCAGGGCAGGCTCTTCGAGCAAGCGATTTACATGCACCCGATCCGCCAGTCCCCGGGCAAGTTGAAATGCTTGGGCCGTCTCTTCATCGCAATTCGCACCAGGCGAACGAAGAACTAAAACACGAGGAGCGGCCATCAATTTTCTAAGCAGTTAATTGTGAAACGGGGGAAACAGTTGCCACACTTCATTTTTCTTAATCTTAATCCTACTCATAATCTTAATCCCCTCCCCTCTCTTAGTCGTCGCTCGTCAGGCCGACCGAATCGAGATGCGATCAATCCAAATAATGCTGATTAAGAGTAGGATTAAGATTAAGATATAAAAACTCTCTCACCATCGCAGAGGGGCTTGCCATGCTTCTTTTAGCGTGGCTAGGTCGGTTGTTATCAAGGGTTTCTTGAACGCCGCGATCTGGAAGGCATCTCCTTCGGTTACCTGCCAAATGCAAGCGGAGGGAACGTCAGCTAGCCATTTCTTAAACTCTTGCACTTTCTCTTCGGGAACTTCACAAACGAATCGACTGTTCGACTCGCTGAACAAGGCGGCAAGCAAGCGTTCGCCAGCCGAGTCAAAATCCCCTACCAACGGCACGCGGGCAACGTCTGCAAGGACGCCCAATCCGCCGGCGAAGGCCATCTCAGCCAGGGCGACAGCCAGCCCCCCTTCGCTCAAGTCGTGGCACGCTCGAACACAGCCTGAAAGAATCGCTTGATGAACTCCGCCGAAAGTAGCTCGTGCCGCCTTGGTATCGACCGTTGGGACGATGCCCCCTTTGACGCCGCTGACCAAACCGTAATGAGAGCCACCCATTTCGTAGCGGGTGGCCCCCACAACGTAGAGCGAGGAGCCCGCCCGCTTGAGGTCCATCGTCACAGCCGTAGAGACGTCTTCGATTTGACCCATCGCGCTAATAAGCAAAGTCGCGGGAATAGCGATTGTTTGCTTCTTGCCGTTCGCATCAAAATAGCTGAACTCATTGTTGAGGCTGTCTTTTCCGCTAATAAAAGGAGCCTCAAATGCCAGGGCCATATCATGGCAGGCCAAAGCAGCCCGAACGATCGAACCAAGCATCTCGGCCCGTTCGCAATCTCCCCAGCAAAAATTATCAAGCAGCGCGATTCGGTTCGGATCGGCACCCACCGCCACGCAATTGCGGATCGCTTCATCGACGGCACTGGCGGCCATCGCATAGGTATCCAGATCGCCGTAACAAGGGTTGATGCCACAGCCGATGACCAATCCTCGCTGGCTAGAGAGCTTGGGGCGGACCACTGCCGCATCGCCGGGGCCGTCGGCCTGAACGCCCACAAGTGGTTTCACGACGCTGCCCCCCTGCACCTCGTGATCGTACTGACGGATGATTCCTTCCTTGCTTGCCACGTTGAGCGATCCGAGCACACGCAACAAGTCTTCCGCGAAATCCGGGCTAACGGGGGGCGTAAAAGGCGTGACGGGAGCAGGCTTGTAAGTCGCCTCACGAACGACCGGGGGCCGCCCATCGTGCAAAAATGCCATTGGCAGTTCGCCCACCAACTCGCCATCGTAGACCAAATGCAATTGTCCTCCGGGGACAAACCGACCGATGACGGTCGCCTCGACCCCTTCCGATTCGCAAAGAGCGTGTAGCTCTTTCCATTGGTCGTCCGAGACGGCAACGACCATTCGCTCCTGGGCTTCGGAGATCCAAATCTCGGTGTACGAAAGGCCTTCGTACTTGAGTGGGGCCTTTTCGAGCCAGACCTGGGCTCCGATCTCTTCGCCCATCTCGCCCACAGCACTGCTGAACCCGCCCGCTCCACAATCGGTGATCGCATTGTAAAGACCGAGGTCACGAGCCTGGAGCAAGACGTCTGCCACTTTTTTTTCTTCGATCGCATTGCCAATCTGCACGGCTCCGCCTGAGAGCATTTCGCTATCGCTTGTTAGTTCAGCACTCGAGAAAGTCGCTCCATGGATACCATCCCGACCTGTCCGGCCCCCGATCGTCACGATCAAATCGTTCGGCTGCGGATCACCAAACGACTTGTCCTTGGGGATCAGGCCGACGTTGCCACAAAAAACGAGCGGGTTGCCCAGGTAGCGTTCGTCAAAACAGACCGCGCCATTGACCGTGGGAATGCCCATCCGGTTGCCGTAATCGCGGACCCCTTCCACGACACCTTCCATCACCCGCCGCGGCGCAAGGACCCCAGGCGGGAGCGAATCGCCGGGCGTCTCCGGCGGGGCAAAGCAGAAAACATCGGTGCTACAAACGGGCTTGGCACCAAGGCCCGTTCCGAGCGTGTCACGGATGACCCCCCCCATGCCCGTGTTGGCTCCGCCATAAGGCTCAAGGGCCGAGGGGTGGTTGTGTGTTTCCACCTTAAAGCAAACATTGTCCTCGCCATCGAACAGCACGATGCCCGCATTGTCTTTGAAGACACTAACGCACCAATCTTCTTTTTCGATATCCGCTTCCCAAAGCCGCCGCAGTTTGTTCGTCGCGTCGAAGATCGTCTCTTTGAGCATGTTGTCAAATTGGCGTTCGCCCTGTTCATCTCGGTAAGCAATTCGACCGGCGAGCGTCTTGTGGCTACAGTGTTCGCTCCAAGTTTGGGCGAGGGTCTCTAGCTCAATATCGGTCGGTGCGCGGCCCAAGTCGGCAAAGTAACGCTGGATTGTTTGCATCTCGGCTAGTTGCAAATAAAGCTGTCCTTCGCGGCTGAGCTTCTGAAGACCCTCGTCATCAAGGTCTGCCAGTTCCGTGTGCTTTAGCTCAAAGTGATAGGGCTGGCCGCCGTCGAGCGTTTGGATGTCGAGCGGGCCGACGACCAATTGCTCAATCGCGTCGTTCGCCAACAGCTTCACGCCCACTTCATTGATCTGCTCAGGCGTAGCCCCTGCGATCCAGTATTTACGGAACGTGCGGACGCGAACTTCGGGGTAGCCAAGATCGGCAATCGCTTGCTCGGCACTCTGGGCAGTGGGGTCCATGACGCCCACTTTCGGCAAGACCTGCACGAGTTGGGCCTCTTCGCCGAGTTGCTCTGCGATGGAAAAGGGTGTTTTCTGATCGGCGACCGTTGCCCAGCACGCCTGCTCAACAACAGGATCAACCAGCAGCTCCCCGGCGATCCGGGCGACGGCCGCCTCGTCGAGCGAGGCTCCTTCTAAGAGGAATCCGCGAGCCGTCAAAACGGACAATTCGCCCAAATCGGCCTGCATGGCGTGTTCTGCAAGGCGTTCGGCAACACGGTCCGGCTCGCCTTGAGCCGGTAGAATATCAACTTCCCAGAGCATCACGTCGTCGCTTCCCTTCTGCAAATAGTTGCTCAATTTTGTTTCCATCCGCCTCGGCAAGTGCCTCGGAGTAAGCCGCCAGCTCTTCGCTAAGGCTTTTTATACCAAGGGTAACCGCTTCACGATTCGCAAGTAGAATATCACGCCATAGGGTAGGTGAGCCAGCCGCCACGCGGGTTGTGTCGGCCCAACCGGTTGCGGCAAGCCGAAGTACCTCTTCCGGGGTGTGCGCCGCCAAGGCTGCCGCCACGACGTGGGGCACATGGCTTGTGAGGGCAAGCACCCGGTCGTGCTCAGCAGGTGACATCGCTTCAACTCGTGAACCGAGCGATTCCCACAATTGTTTCGCAGCGGCAATTGTTGCGGGGGAAGTGGATGCCGTTGGCGTGACAATCGATAGAGCCCCATCCAACAAATCCGCCCGCGCCGCTTCGGGGCCCGTGCGGTGATCGCCTGCCAAGGGGTGGGAACCGACAAAGCCGGCAACTTTCGCTTCAACTTTGGCGACGATCTCTCCTTTGGTGCTGCCGGCGTCGGTCAGTAAGGCTCCTGGGGCCGTATGCTGGGCTGCCATCAGCAAGGAGTCGGCAATCTTCCCCACCGGCAAGCAAGAAACCACAAGGTCGGCCCCCTTGAGGCCCGCCCCGAGATCGTCGGTCGCCTCATCCACAAGGCCCAGTTGGAGTAGATTATCGGCCCTTTCCGGCGACCGGGCGATACCCGTAACCCGATCGGCAAGCCCCCGTTCACGCAAAGCGAGCGCGATCGAGCCTCCGATAAGGCCGACCCCTAGGATCACGGCGTGTTGGAATGGTGGCTTTGACAAAGGGATTTTTTCTATCAGTTTGGGCGTTATCCGGCGGAGCAACTTGCCTGCTAGTTTGCCTAGCCGCAGGCGGAAGCCGCGGAGATAATGTGCAAAAAACACTAGCTTTCCGCTTGCTAGGGCTTATTCAATTTCGGACTTCTAAACGGGAGTGGTCAGCAGTTTACGCAGGTTCCCGTCAGAAAGCATGGGCCCCCAAGGACCGACCCTTGGCTGGGACCAAGAGCGAACGGCGAAAGCCCACCCATTTTGCCCAGTCGATACTGGCCTTTCCTATCAGCACCGTTTGGGGGTAAATCTTTAGGTGGATTGCTCGCGGAAGAGTCGCTGTCGAGTGGCAGAAGGGGTAAGCTAGGGGTAGGTATCCGTCCCCGCTAAAAATAAGTACCCTCTCTGCGATCGTTTATCTGGACCGTTCAAACAGCCCTCCCCATGGGGGGGGTACCCCGATCAGGAATTGCCGCCATGCCCCCTTGGGCCTACCGATGGATCGTTCTCCCCGCTTTCGCCGTAGGGTTTGTCACTACCCTGCTTGCTGCTGAGGTTGCTAGTGCTCAGGCGTGGGCCTCAAAAATGTTCGACACGCTCGACCACGACTTCGGTGTCGTCGCCCGAGGGTCCGACACGGTCTTCAAATTTGAAATTAAGAACATCTACAAAGAAGACATTGTCCTCGGCAGTGTCCGCTCCAGTTGCGGATGCACGACCGTCTCGATCGAAAATCCCGTCATTAAAACTTACGAAAAAGGCTATATTGTCGCGAAGTTCAATACCCGTACCTTCACGGGTATCCACAGCGCAACGCTCACCGTCCAAATCATCAAGCCCTACTCAGCGCAAGTGCAAGTGCGCGTTCATGGTAACATTCGTGGCGATGTGGTCTTCGAGCCCGGGTCCATCGATTTCGGATCGGTCGAACAGGGGAGCCAACATGAGCGAAGGCTTAGCATCTCTCATGCTGGCCGGTCCACCTGGATGGTGACCGACGTACGCAGCAGCAGCGATTACCTTGCTGCTGAACTCGTCGAACGGCAGCGTTATGCGGGCAGGGTCTCTTACGACTTGGTCGTTCGATTGCTGGATAACGCACCAGCCGGTTTTCTAAAGGAACAGCTTGTCCTCGTAACGAACGATGGAGCGAACCCACAGATTCCGATTGACGTGGCCGGGAAAATCAAGGCTGAGTTGACCGTTGCGCCTGAGAATCTGGTCCTCGGCGAGGTGCCCCGAGGGGAGACGGTTACCAAGCGATTGCTCGTACGTGGCAAAAAACCTTTTCGCGTTACTAGCGTTGAGTGCGAGGGCGATTGTTTTTCATTCAAAACCAAGGACCAAACGGCTGAACGGCATATCGTCACCGTAACTTTCACCGCCGAGCGCGAGCCAGGGCGACTTCGCAAGCCGATCACCATCACCACCGACCTGGGCGAAACTTACCAGGCGGTCTGTCAGGCCTATGCCACGGTGACCGATGCGAAGACCGGGGCTTCCGAAGAAGCCCCCCCCGCCAGCGACAGCGCTGCGGGCAGGACCAAAACGGCATTAGCCCCGTAGGGCTTCACTGCAGCCTGACCGAAACATCGGTTCACAAACGCAAGCTTCGGAGCTAACCATTCAATGTCAAGCCTTTTTCTCAGCCGCGGGCCCGAAAGGGCCCGACACCCACGTCGTTCCAACAATTCCGCTCGATTTTTTTGAGAAGGCGCCCCGCAACCTCTCGTAAGGCGAGCCGTCGGCATCAGCCGCTGGAGCAAAGGCCGAAGGATTTTCATTTCTACGATCGCCCCAGCACCTGGCCCAAGAAAAAGCTTGGGGGTTTTCGGCCACTCCGGGAAACCTGTCTCCACGTTGTGAGCCCCTTGTCACTGGCAACGAAAAAAAGCATTTCAACCTGGGAATCCGACAGAAAATCTTACCGTTGACTGAAACCTTGAGCGTCTCTTGTAACTGAGCCATAAAGTCTCACTTAGGGATGAAAAATTTCACTGTGAACGGTTACTTTTTTTCTTTGTCTCTATTACCGCACTAAAGACGGGTTGCTTGGGTTGTAGTTGATCGTCGAAGAGGAGCGGTTTCTTACCTTTTAGCCAGGATTGGCCGTCGTGAACGCCCCAGAAGGTGACGCGATCGATGTTCGTGCTTCGTTCCACGAAAGCTCGAAACAAAGCGGCGTAACGATTGGCAAGCCGTTGATCGTTCTTCGGCGAGGCAACGTCTAGCTCCGTGACCATTACTTTCATACCTAGGGGGCGCAGTTCGTCGATCAGTTCGTCGAGCATTGCCTCAAATTGAACGACCGACGGCCAATCGAGTTCCACGTGGCACTGTGCGCCGATGCCGTCGATGCGTACGCCCTTAGCGAGTAAGGATTTGACAAGTTCAATCGCGGCGGCTCGTTTCTTTGGTTTTGCTAAGTTGTAATCGTTGTAATAAAGCTCAGCCGCGGGATCCGCCGCATGGGCAAAACGAAACGCCTGCTCAATATAATCGTCGCCGATGATTGTTTGCCACGGGGAGGGACGCCGCTCACCGGTGCCCGCCTTGCGGTCCGAACGGTTGATCGCTTCGTTCACAACGTCCCAGGCACGGATGCGCCCTTTGTAGCGGCCCACCACGGTGTGGATATGCTGCTCCATTCGTTCAAGCAATACTTCGCGGCTGACGGGCTCTCCCCGAGCATCTTCAAACACCCAGTCCGGGGTTTGGTTGTGCCAGACAAGCGTATGACCAACGATGAACAGGTCGTGTTGTTCTCCGAAGGTGACGTAACGGTCAGCGGTCTCAAAATTGTAGCCCCCTGGCCGGGGGTGTAGGCTGCCCCACTTCATCGCATTTTCGGGTGTGATCGTGTTGAAGTGCCGGGCTATCAGCGCAAGCGATTCGGGCTCCTCCCCATGGATCTGGCTCGTACCGAACGCTGTACCGATCTTAAAGTGCTCGACAAAAGCCTCTTTGAGCGACGGCTGCGCAAAAGTTTGTGAAGTCGATAGGCATAGGACAAAGAGGCCGATTATGGATGCCCGTGCTAGTGACTTTGCTCTGAACATCCCCATTTGCCGGCTAAGAGCCTGTCGAAAAAGGGGACGGGCCGCTAGATCCGAAGGAGAACCAGGAGGGACGTTATCTCCTGCGACGCCTCTTCGGGGGACGGTAATGCTTTCGCTACGCATGGTCTTGCTCAATTCACGCATTCGACTCTGCACTCCCATGCTCCGGCCGCATTGTGACCGAAGGCGTTTTGTTGGATCTCTGCCTTAGGAAGCCACCTTTGCTAAAGGCGGTCCAGCCCATTTGCAGCCACCGCAATAGCGCCACGGCGAGCCAAAGCGCCCAGAAAAGCATCAGCAGACGATAGAACCAGACCGAGATGGAAACGACCGTCGGCTGTGGGAGTTCAAGGCCCGTGCGTGGCTGGAACCAGTTAAGCGTTGTCTGCGAAGAACCGTTGCCAATGATGAACATGTCGGGGTTGCCGAGCAATCCTTCGCCAACGGCAACAACAAGGATGACGAGCGAGGTGGCGGTCAGCAGTACGATCGCCGTCTGCATCAGGTTGAATCGCCAGTAGCTAACATCGCTTGGTTTCTGTTTGCCTCGCCATGCGAGCAGGAACAGCCAGCCGATGACCAACATGGCTGCAAACAGGGGGACCTGGGTCAGACCGATCATAAGCAGCACCCACTCCACACGGCGGAGTGGGGAGAGCGGCAGGCTACCCAGGGCCAGTGCCACCAGTAGAGCGCAGATGAGGATCACCCAAAACCGGATGGCCGGGCCGCGTAGGGGGCCCTGTACCCAAAGCACCCAGCGATTCTTCGAGATGTGAACCGTTGTTGTCACGTTGGCACCATCGACCGGCAGCTTGACTCTTTCGACCAAGGCGACTGTGTCGAGCGTCTGGGGAGTGACGTAGATAAGGTGAATCGTCTGCCTGCCGGGTCGCACGGGGATAATAAGCTGTCGTCCGTTGCGGCGTGCGATGATCTTCTGGCCGTTCACGGTGAGTGATCTTATTTCGGCATCGGTGTCGAAGTCGAGAATAAAATCGCTGCCCAGGCTGGATTCGATCTTCAGCGTAAGATCCGTATTACGCTGACGCGCGTCGAGGTCCGTGACATGCGTCACTTGCTGGACAGTCACTGTTTGGCCAGGGACTGCTTCGGGGCGAGTGAAGTTGAGCGTCATGCTTTCGCCAGGCCAGGGGCGCCACTCCGGAGTCAGGCCCGTCTCGTTGGTTTGGTAGATGGGGGCGAGATCGGAAAACGCAACATTCCAAACGGGCGATGTGACCAATCGCCAGCGTTCCACCCATTGGAACGAGTCGGTAGCCCGGAACTTTAGCTCTTGGGTTGGAGCGATCTCGCTCTCCCAAGTGAAGTTAGACTGATTGGCTGCCAAGTTGACCTCCATCTTTCCATCCTCCACCACGGGATTGGCACTCAGCACACTTTCACCGGGCAGGAGTGGAATCTTGAGCGAGATGGATTTGCCTGGAGCCGAGAGTCGCCTGACCGTGGTGCGGACTTTCCAGACGAGGCCCACTTCCACACGTCGCTCAACGGCCGTAACAGCATGGAAGTTCTTCTGGTCGTAAGTCGCTTATTCGTCGGTCCGTTTTTCTTGCTTGGTGAAGAACGCTTGCTTGCCTGGCACGCCGTTCGGGTTCACGCCGGTGACGTTCCAACCAGGCGCGTCGATCATCACTTGGCGGGGCGGTAAGACAAAGGTCCATTCCCACTCAGAGGTCTCGGCCAGAAGGCCTTCAACCACGACGTTGTGCACACCTTGGGGTACGGTGACCCAGAGGTAGCCGTCCGGCCTACGGCAGACCAAAGCATTGGGCTGTCCGTCGAGAGTAATTGAGAGCGGCGACCAACTTGGCAGCCGTCCTGGCAGTGGCACGGCCACGTCAGCAGCGGCGTGAATCTCGACGGTCATCGTGATGCGGCCATCGTTGAGCTTGAGATCGACCGTGGCGATGTCAGCCGCGTGGGGAAATGCTGTGGAGTGCTCCGAAAGCCGTTCACGCAGCGTTTCAAGCATCTGGGGGTCGGGGGTTTGCGCGTAGCTGGCGCCGCTAGAGAAAAGTACCGCTAGCAAAACAGCCGCCGCGGATCCGCCGCGCCCAAGGGAAGGCAGCCGTAGCTTGGCAACTCCGAGAAGAATTGCCGTCAGCAAGAAAAGCAGTACGAGCTTGCCGACGGTGAGTAGGCGGTGCATCTGGCACGAAAGCAGCACCAGCCTGATCTGCTGGTCGCTTTTTACCCGGCCGCTCCAGTAACACGTGACCTGGCTACCGTCCCATTGCGGCACCGCATATCCCGTCTGCACTCTGGCGTCGTAACTTTGGAGCAGGTTCAGCTGTTGTGACTTATCTTTTTGCAGCGATTTCACCCCGCTTCTTCGCATGCCGCGACCTGAAGAACGACTTGGGGACATAGCCTCATTTTCTGAAACGGCGTTGGGAGCGTTGTTCACGTTGCTGGCCATTTCCACTTGGCTTCCCAACCTTGCATTCATTCTGACTGGCCTGCTCAACATGCCCCGTTGGCCATAGTAGGCATTGGATAATTCAAGCTGCGGATAGAGGGCGGTTTGGATTTGGCGGACGGAAAACGGCACGAAGTAGAGCAGCAGCAGGACCAACGCCACCCACTTCCAGCCATTGAGCAGTCGCTTGATAGTTCCTTCTGGGACGACACGCAACAATGCGATCGGAATGAGTAAGAAAAACCACGTATATCGTGGCGAGTAGGGGTCGTGGTACGAGAGCCCAAACGCTAACAACGCGATCAGACTAGCTTTGAGACCCATTAACTTGAACACGGCAACGGAGAAAACAAGCAGCAAAAACAGGTCCAGCAGCGTCCAAGCGGTAAGCCAATCACCGCTCACACTATCCGCACCGAACAGCGCCAGTATCCGCCAGCCCGGGGGCAACGAGAAAGAAAGCTGCAACGAATCGGCGTCGGCTTGCCAGCCGATGGCGGAGAGGCTGTCGGACAATGGAACGCGCCCTACTGCGTCAAGGTTCAGATTACGGTCCCTTATCTCAATGCCGGTTAGGTCGGTCTTAGGATTGGTCGTGATGAGTTGCGGCTGGCCATTAGCCCGCACCGCACCAAGCTCTTGTCCCCTGGTAGCATCGAGTCGCCAAAGCTGCTGCATTTTTCCGGCGATCGTGTCGCGGTAGGTAAAGCCCTGACCGTCCTCGTCGAGCCATAGCTGGCGACGGATCACCAGACCAGTGAGTCCTTGGTCGCCCATGCCGCGTTGTTTTTCAACGAGCTTCATATCGCTGTCAGTCGCCCATTGGTAAACCGGTAGATTGCGCCATTGATTGGGGAATGTGGTCTGGCTAACGTCGACTTGCGGGGCCCCTTCGAGCTCGGCAATGCGGAAGTCGGGCTTCGCACGGAACCCTACAAGCTCTGACTTGGTAACCGGTTGGCTCTCAGGCGAGAAACGGAAAGTGCCTATCGGGGTATTCCGGAATGATTGAATCTTAATCCTCCACTTTCCCGCCCGTACTTGGGTTTTCATGCGGCCCTGATTGTCGATCGCCACGGGGATCGGACTCTCAACGTAGGACAACTGCCAACCCGCAGGCAAGATGTTCCCCACCTCCTCTTCGCGGCTCTTGCCTGAAACGGTCAACTCGATTTCCGTTTGCAACCACAGCGGGATGCCGTCCTCGATCACCCGATAGACTTGTGCTGAGAGCAGGTCTTTCTGCGCTGTTTCAGCACGAGCCCGCTTCAGCCAGACTTGCCCCGCAGCGTCCCATCTCGGGAGGGCGATGTCCTCGTCATGGACTTTCAATGTGAGTAGACCGATTGCTTTGGGGACCGCGATGCGTTGCGGCATAACGCTCCACCGGAACTCGCCGGAGAGCTGATGTGATCCTGCCGAGAGCCGCACTGAGGGAACACCGCTGCGTTCAACGACCGGAATCGGATTGTCACCCACTCGCACGTTCTGAGGCCAGCTCTTAGCATCGCCCGGCAGGGCAACCCAGGCGGCTTCAAATACCTGCACGTCGATTTGCCAAACGCCGCCCTCCTTTTCCGCAGTCAGACTAAGACGCGATGGCCAGACTCGGATCGGTTGCTTGTAGGCATTGAACGGTCGGGGACTGTCGGTGTCGTGCTGATCCCAAAGGACCCAGCCTTGCCATGGCTGGAGCGCCTGGGGTATTTCTTTTTCTTGGGCCAGCGTGGTGCCAGCAGCAAGTAAAGCGATGCAGAGCACCGTAACAGGGCACAGCACAGGGGAAGCCAAGCGTGTTGCAATCATTTTAGACCGGTTGGCTTGTGTTCAATGTCCATCACAAGAGTAAGCGTCAGGCATCTCCTGCTACGATAACAGTGTACGTTATACGTTGCCGTCCGTAAAAAAGGGGACAGGCACCTCGGAAGGGTCGCTAAAGTCCGAGGTTTTCTTGCATAGGCTCGGAGCCAGGCCCCTTTTTCAGACGAGCCGCTAATTTTGTTTGCAAGGCCCAAGCAAAATCTCAATAGAAGTCCAGTCGCTTGAAGGCACGGATACCTCGCCACAAGGAAACCACCGTTGTTATCACACCAAAAACCAAGGCCAGCACGACACCCCCAACCAGCCACCATTCAAGGTAAACGATATCGAATGCGGGTCGGTGGAGAGATCCTCCCTTGGAAATCAGATAGAAATGGCAGGGAAGGGCGGTCAGGACGACAATCACCAAGATATAGCAGGCGCTCAGCACAAGGTTCAGCGTACCACCAAAACCGGCGGCGATTTTCGAGGGCGAAGACTCACGGAAATCGGGCATCGACGCTCCCAGGCCTACTGCCAACGCAGCAAGGCCAAAACAAAGCAGAACGGTCGTCAGTTGATGCACAGCGATAACAAGGAACGAAACCCGTAGCATGAGATCGCTTAATAAAACCAAACCGGCACAAGGGGCCCACGACCCGAGTGAAGCGAACACGAATTTGCTCCAAACGATCGTCTCACGGCGAATCGGCATGAGGCCCAGTACCCAGAACCGTCGTCCTTCGAGACTGATCATCGGGTAGATAAACCGTGTTGTGAACGTTGATAAAATAAGCCCCACAACGGCCAAGTTGAGGAAGCTCACCATGTTGACCCAGGTGGTGTGACTTAGGTCGTTCCCCGCGCCGCTGAAGCGATTGACATTGAGGAAATAGAGAGAGAGCAGGCCAAAGAAAATCAAAAACTGTGACCACTGAACCGGATCGCGACGGAGCAGTCGCCAGTCCTTTATCATCAGTAAACGAATCTGCATCGGGAAGGGACGTATGAAGAATTCGGCGACGAGGTCCATCCATGCTAAGGCGGCTCGGCGTGGCCTACGAGGGCGGCACTCCAATTGGCTAAACGCAGGACGAAGCCAGCGGCTGGCCCATGAAACAATCAGCACTCGGCACATTAAAGCATTGGCTGTCAACAAGGCCAAATTGGCCAGTGCCCCCGAAACGGGCGTCTGAGATAAGGGGAGAGGGATCGGCGGGAGGGGCTTAGCCGCATCCAACAAAGCTCGACTTAGCCAAGTACTAGGAAGCCACTGCTTTTGCGACAGGCTGAACTTACGCTGGGTTTCTTGGAACCAGGCTTCTCCAAAAATCTGATCTTGTGGCAGGTTCGTGGCACTCCACACCGCCGAAGCCGCTGCTGCAATGGCCAAAGCGGCCGCGATGGCAACGATGGCCACCCTTAAATGGGCCAATCGGTAGACGATGAAAAGACAACACAAGGCGCCAATGCCACTGGGAATATAGGCGAAAGCTAAAATAAGAGGGGGGGCCAACACGTAGTAATGCCACGGCGCAGCAACCGCAAGGCCGTACGCCATTGTCAACGGACTGGCCAACAAGAAAAAACCCCAGCTACTGAATAGCAACGCTTCATAAAACTTATGCAAAACAATCCGCTCGGATCGGATCGGAAGGGTAAGGAAAAAGCGTGTTTCCTCGGAGCTAAAGAGGCCCCCATAGAGAATGATCCCTGAGGAGAAAATGAGCATCACGTTGAGTGATGCGAAAAAAAGGTGAAACACAAATGCAACCGTCTGCTCATAGAATTGAGCGTTCGATTGCCCTACAAGATTCACCAAAAAACCGAAACTGAAATAAAACAAAACGAAGAGGCCGAACCAGAAAAACAGACTGAGAGCGACAACCAGCAAGGTTCGCAAGCGTGCCGTCTGCATTAGCTGGCGAAGCCTGGCACTCGTCGTTTGGCGACGGATGCGCCAAAAGAGTTGGGCCTCTGTCTTCTCGTCGATCAAAGGACGTTCTTCCTGATCTGTGATCACACGCCCTCCCTCTTGCCATCACCGGCCCGCAGAGAGGATTTCACGGGCCGCTTCTCCACACTCACCATCGACAGGTACATCGATTCAAGCGATTGGGACGAAACGTCTTGTTGTTGCCGCAGTTCGTCCAAGGTTCCACAGAAGAGCAGATCGCCCTGGCTCATGACTCCAATTCGGTCTGCAATCTCTTCGGCTACGGCCAGCGTGTGAGTCGACATCAGCACACTTACGCCCGCCTCCGCTCGCTCTCGCAACAAATTCTTTACTAATCTCATACTGTGCGGATCGAGGCCGACGAGCGGCTCATCGACCACCAGCACCTGCGGATTGTGAAGCATCGCTGAAGCGAACACGGTTCGCTGTTTCATTCCGTGCGAATAGCTTTCCGTTAGTTCATCGACGAACGCCGCGAGCCCAAATCGCTCGATCTCCACATCCATCCGATCTCTCGTCTCGGGCCGAGACAAGCCGTGCATCTCTGCAACAAAAGAGAGGAACTCACGTCCCGAGAGTTTGTCGTAAAGATAAGGCTGGTCGGGTACGTAACCAATTTGCTGGACCGCTTGGCGCGTTTGCTCAACGATGTCAGCACCGTTGATTGTGACCGTGCCGCTACCGGGGCGTAGGAGCCCGACCAACATTTTTATGGTCGTTGTCTTTCCTGCGCCATTATGCCCGAGCATCGCAAAGAGTTCGCCCGTGCCGATCTCAAGATCAAGCTGCCGGACAGCGACATTATCCCCGTAACTTCTAGAAACTCCTTGAAAGCAAATCATAGCGAAGCCGGGGCATTCCCCTATCTATCGGTAGCAAGAGTAGACGAAAAAACGAAATGGCTTACATTTCGCGGGGAAGAAGCGGGGGAGGTTCTGACTTGATTGGCATCGACGAAGCAAATTGTTCGATCTGTAAATGTTGATCGCCCAATTTTTCTGAAGTCGCTTCGTCTTGTCGTGAAAAGGTCAATCGGCTTCCAAACAGGTAAGCCTCTTGCTTCAAAACACGGCCATCCTCCGAGACCCACATTTTCGCACGAAGAGAATCTTGCGTAGAGGCACCCGTCCGATCGAGAGTTCGATATTCAACTACTCGCACGAGGAGCATTTCGTCACCAAAAAGGAGCTTTACGTTGCCCGTGACTTCTGCCTCTAGTAGTTCGACCGATTTCCCCAAAGAGGCAAAGGGACTAAAAACCTCTTTTTGCCAACGTTTTCCGGGGTAGACCGACAGAAGTTTCGATTCGGGCATCACTTCGCTAGCCAGCAAGCCATCGGCGGGCCATGCCTTTTCGATCACCTTAGAGAAATTGCCCGATTTGATTTGTAGGCAAAGTTTCCCCGCAGTAGTCGTGCCTGTGATTCGTAGCGGCGTTTCTGCTCGATTGATCCAAATTCGCGTCTCAAAACTGCCGAGCCGTCCGAGCGAATCGAATCCAATTCGGGTTCGCATATCGAGCGACATCGAATCGAGTGCCGTAACAAACGGAGCGATCCAAAGGGGAACTGCGGCAGGTCGAGGTAGGCGACCAATTTCTAGGCAACTGTGGACCTCGTGCGTCCCGTCGCCCGAATCAATGGCTTGCAGCACCGCCGTGCCACACTCTCGGTTGTCGATGTGGATCTGCCAAGCAACCGGACGGTCTTGATGAATCGTTCCTGTGATCGGAGGATCACCGGTGTAGAACGGGGGCAGGATCTTCTCCGCGACAAGCCATGACATGGCTGCCACCCAGAAAACCACAATCCCGGCGGTGTAGAGCCGGTTACCCATCGCGTCCATTCTCCCATGGGGCTGCAAAGCCGCTTGGCCAAGCAGGCCAATCGGGTCCAAATACGCACGCACGATCCCACCTATCTCTTTTCTTGCGCTTGACTATTTTTTTGGCGGTGGGTCACCAAAAATCCATCCTAATCGAACCCTAGCCACTAAGCGAGCGTACCAGGAGGCTGCTAAAGCGACAAAATGACCCGGATGGAGTTAAATCAGGTTAAATAGGGGGTATTTAGGGGATTCCCCCGTTACGTGACCTGTTCGGCTTGCTGACGGAACTCCATTTTTTGCTTGCCAAACTAGTCTCTTTGCGTTTAAGCTAGAGTCCTCTTCGCAAATGTCAATTAACTTGATTCGGTGTCCACAGGAGGTGTGACGATGGCAAACTCCGTTTACTATGTACAGCCTTGCCCCGCGTGTAGCCGGAATCAGCAGGTCCGTGTCAGCTACCTTGGTAAAGGAATCGAGTGTCAGCACTGTGGCGCCGACTTCGTAGCTCAGGATCCTGAATCCCTAGAGTCGTGCCTCTTTGAATCCGAAGAGGCCTGCCATTCAGAATCAGGCATCACCCTGCTGGATCGGGCCGATCAATTGCTTCTGCAGCTTGCCAAAGAGCGGCAAGCTGTGCTCGACGCCCGTGAAGCGGCGATGAAAGAAGTACCCGCCTAGCGGTTGCTCCTAGCGATCACCTCAGACTTATTCCTTTTCCTTGATGTGACTGTTTCTGCGCCAATAGGGTGGCCCGTAATCGTTCACGACGAAAGCCCGTTTAGAAAGGGGTAACTGTTCACGGGGCAAAAAAAGCGTAACCGCTAATGAGCGGGAATAAACGCTAATAGACGACTTCGACGGCAAAAATCTATCCGGGGAAATCGGTAAAAAGTGGGCCCTACGAAAAAAGAAGGAAGTTAGAAAGGGGGAAGTTCGGACGGATGAAAGTGTTGAAATTAGCGATTATTCGCGTTCATTAGCGGTTCTAAACGGCTTTTGTCGTGAACGGTTACAAAAAATGAACCACGAAGCCACGAAAGATTTTTTTGTGGGAGGCGTCTTCGACGCCGATTACGCGCTGCGTCCATTAAGAGGTAGGCAGGGCCGCCTCCCACAGCTTGGTTCCACTCAACGGATCAACGCGCCACGGGCCGTTCCATGCCGAACTCTAGCGGCAACTGCGGATCCTTCGCCTCTTCTTTGCCGATCTCCTCGAAAAAGAGGCTTGGCTGGATGTCGCGGTTGTGTTGGTATTTGCTGGTGTACTCGACGATCTCGCCCGTGATCTCGTGGTAGAAAATTTGACAGATCGGCACGCCTGGGTAAATTCGCACGGGCTGCACAGCGAACATCTCTAGCGTCCAGTAGCCGGAGAAGCCGACATCGCCAAAGCCGGCCGTGACATGAACGAACAGGCCCAACCGTCCAATGGAGCTGCGCCCTTCGATCTGGGGCACCAGGTTGTGCGTCGTGGTCTTTTCTGCGGTACGCCCTAGGTAAAGTTGGTTCGGGCTGAGAACGAGCCCTTCTTTCGGTATTTCGATGCGGCGAACACGGTTCGCCTTAGCCATGTCGAGTACGACTTCTTCGTAGACCATCAGCTCGTTATGGAGCGTTAGGTTGTAGCTATTGGGGTTGAGCCGCTCGGGCTCGTAGGGATCGAGAATGATATCACTGCCGAGCCGACGCTCAATTTCCTTACCTGAGAGAATCATCGCTTGGCCTTGTTGGTTGTTTTGGCGGGAGGGGCAACACCAGTGCGGGGGCAGAAACCGCGCAGGCTGCATTTTTCACACAATGGCTTGCGCGCAACGCACACCTGACGACCGTGGTAAATCATTTGGTGCGAAAAATCGACCCACCGACGGCGTGGAAGCAGCGCAGAAAGTTCTTTTTCAACGCGAACTGGATCGGTTTGGCGGGTCAGGCCAGTTCTGCGGCTGATTCGACCGACGTGCGTATCAACGACCACACCCGAGGCGATGCCCAACCCGGTGCCCAGGACGACATTGGCTGTCTTTCGGCCAACGCCCGCAAGCTGGACCAGCGACTCGAGGTCCTTGGGGACTTCGCCATCGTATTTTTCGACCAGCACACGGCAGCACGCTTGGATGTTTTTCGCCTTATTCCGAAAAAAACCGGTGCTGCGGACGTATTCTTCGAGCCGACGGATCGGCAACGCAGCGATGTCCGCTGCCGTGGGGCAATCAGCAAACAGCTTGGTGGTGACGATGTTCACCCGTTTGTCCGTACACTGGGCTGAAAGGATCGTTGCAATCAGAAGCTGCGCGGTGGAATCGAATTGCAGGGCACACTCGGCATCGCCATAGTCGGCCTTGAGCCGCCGTAGGACACGCTGGGCCTGCTTTTTACGCTCCCCAGCATTTTTCGGCGCAAGCGGCAGCATGGGGCAATCCAAGTGAAGGAGGCGAAGCCGCCATTCTCGTTCTCTCGCTGGTAATGTCAACTCATCACCAAAACCGATTTCGCGCAGACGCAGAGACGCAAAGAAAAAGTGAGGAACAAAAGAAACTCTGCTGTCTCCGCGTCTCTGCGCGAAATTTCTAAAATCAGTATTGGGATAGCTAAACTTGACGCGAGTTGCTTTCAGGTCTAGCCTTTCTTGTCCAGGCAATCTCCTTTTTACCGGTAGCACCATGCCATCCGAACCGTTTGATCCGCAGGGGGGCGACGCCGATTGGCCCCCTTCCGATTGGCCCGACCCTGGTTGGGCCGACTCGTTTGATGGGACATTCGATGCCAATGAGTTCTCGGGCACAGCACGGATGTTTCCTTTGCCGGGGGTTTCGCTCTATCCGGGGATTGTGCGGCCCTACCATGTTTTTGAGGAGCGTTACTTAGCACTGGTCGAAGACGCACTGGCTGGGGATGGGCTGATTGCGATGGGCGTGCTTTGTCCGGATTGGGAGACGGACTACGAGGGCCGTCCGCCAATGGAGCCGGTCGCTTGCCTTGGGAAAATTGTCGCTCACTTCCGGTTTGAGGAGGGGCGGTTCAACCTAATGCTTGCCGGTCTACGGCGAATTACGATCAAGAACGAGCTTGAACCCCCCCAGGCGTTTCGCCGAGCGGCAGTGGAGCTGGTCGAAGAGTGCGAGCCGGAGGGGGGGGGCGTCCCCGCGGTTGCCGACTTGCAAAGTCGCCTTGCGACGGCATTTCGTACGGCGATGCCTGCGGGTGAGCCCCCGGAGCCCTTATTGCAGGTGCTCGAAGCCGATACGCCGCTCGGGACGCTTGCCGACCTGACAGCTTACACACTCCCATTTAGCCACGGAGTGAAGCTGGCAGCCCTCGCCGAAGCCGATGCGGTGCGTCGTGCGGAGGGATTGATAGCTGCTCTGGACGACGAAGACCTAGCCGCTAGCGGCCTCACGAGAGCCGGTTTTCCTCCGCCGTTCAGCACGAATTAGAGCCATTCCGTGCCAGGATGGCACGTCCATAGCCGTGCCATCCTGGCACGGAATGGACGTAAAAGGTGCACGGGTCTTCTTCGACGGTTCTTCGATCCGGCTCGCCTGGCGTGTAGGATAGGACGATAGTGAAGGAACACCGGCGGTGGTCGCCGTTCTGCTCTTGTTTCGTCCGTTGACTCACCCTATGCCGTCCAGCACCAGCCTGATTGCCGAAGACCTGCGTGGACTAATCGTTGGCGACGTGCTCTCGAATGATGTCTCGCGGCGAATCTATGCCAGTGATGCGAGCCTCTACGAGATTCTCCCTGCCGCGATCGTCCGGCCACGAATGACGGCAGACGTGGTGGCCACGGTCCTTTATGCATCGGAAAGAGGTCTGCCGGTCCATGCCCGCGGAGCAGGGAGCGGTTTGGCGGGAGGAGCGCTCGGCGAAGGGATCGTGCTCGATTTCTCGCGATACATGCGGCGGTTTCTCTCTGATGAGGGAGAGACCGTCAGCGTTCAGCCAGGATTGGTCCATGCGGTGTTGAATCGTCGCCTTGCCGCCGGGGGGCCTGCCCAAGGGGGACGCCTTTTTGCTCCCGATCCGGCGATGAGCGAAGTGACCACCCTGGGGAGTGTCGCCTCCATCGACTCGGGAGGCAGTCGGCGTCCGGCTTACGGCTCGGCACGTGACCACATCGCGGGGCTCACCGTCGTCTTGCCCGATGGACAAATTGTTCGACTGGGCTCGAAGAAGGGAGAGAACGCTGATCGCGTGGCGACCAAGCTTGCGGCCTCAGTTGGCCAATTGCTTGCGCAGCGAAAGGAGGTGATTCAAGAGCACTCGCCACGTGGCGAAGTTTTCGGCAGCGGCTACGCCTTAGAGCGGGCGCTTTCGACCGACGGCCAAGTCGATCTTTGCCAGTTGCTCGTGGGAAGCGAAGGAACCCTCGGACTGATTACGGAGCTACGCCTCAAGACGCCCCCCCTGCCTGCCGCCGTGGGGGCCGTGCTTTTAACATTCAACAGTTTGGAGCGAGCTGCCCAGGCGGTGCAAGTTCTGGCTCCATTGGGTGTCGCCTCGTGCGATTTGATGGATCGTCGGCATATCAGCTTGGCCCGCGAGACCGATCCCCGTTACGAGGTCTTGCTATCGGGCGCGGCCGAAGCGGTGCTACATGTCGAAGTCTTTGGCGAAGATGAGCAAGAAGCTGCTGGGCAAATCGCTGCAATTGTCGAAGCGATGCGAAGCGAGGAATCCCTCGCGGCGGGGGCCCTTATCGCTGAGACCGCTGACGATTTGCAACTCTTCTCGCAATTATCCAAGCGGTTTGTTTCGACGCTCCATCGACTCAAGGGGAAGCGTCGCGCAGTGCCGGGCATTGAAGACTTGGCTGTTCCAAGAGCGGCGTTGCCACAATTTTTTCGCCGGTTGCAAGAAACACTCAAACGCCGCCAGGTGACCGCCTCGGTATTCGGACACGCTGTGCAGGGGCAATTGCACATTCGCCCACTACTGGATATCTCAAGCCCTGCCGATTTGCGAAAGTTGGAGACGCTGGCCAGCGATCTCTACGACACGGTTTGGCTGCTCGGCGGCACGATGGGCGGGGAGCATGGTGACGGGCTTAGCCGTACACCGTTTGCTTCGCGTCAGCATGGTCCGCTTGTGAATGTGTTCCGCGAAGTGAAGCGAATCTTCGATCCACAGGGCGTTCTCAATCCTGGAAAGATCGTTCCGTCGCCGGGGACGCGAATGACCCACCACACACGCCTCGTCGTGCCAGCCGTTCGTCCTCCGGCGACGGAAGAACCGGCTGCCGAGACCGAGCCACCCCCACTCGTTGAGTTACAACTCGACTGGGATGCCGATGAAGTCACCCTCGCCACCCGCGCTTGCAATGGCTGTGGCGTTTGTCGTGAGCAGGACGATGCGGTGCGAATGTGTCCTATCTTTCGATTCACGCCACGCGAAGAGGCCTCGCCCCGTGCGAAGGCGAATCTTGTGCGGGGAGTCCTCACAGGCCAGCTCCCCGAAGACATGCTGCTGCACGACGACGCAAAGCAAGTGGCTGACCTGTGCGTCAATTGCCACCAGTGCCGACTCGACTGTCCGGCAGAAGTGGATATCCCCAAGTTGATGTTGGAGGCGAAGGCCGCCTACGTAAAAACGAACGGTTTACGATGGGATGCGTGGTGGTTGTCACGCATTGATTTGCTTGCAATGGGGCTTTCGTTATCTCCCCGTTTGTCGAATTGGATGCTACGGAACGGTGTCGTAAGGTGGCTACTGGAGCGATCGATCGGCCTGTCGGCAGGACGAAAGCTCCCGCCGATTGCTCGTCGCCCCTACCTAAAGCGGGACGCCACACGCCGCCTCAATCGCAAGCCGGCAAAAGGAACTTCCGCCACCAAGGGTGGCCGCATCTTGTATTTCGTCGATACCTTTGCCAACTATTACGATACCGAGGTGGCAGAAGCTTTTGAGCGAATCGCGCGCCGCCATGATATCCACCTCTACGTCCCTACACGGCAGCTCCAAAGTGGAATGGCGCTAATTGGTCAGGGAGCGCTAGACGCCGCTAGACGCATCGCGGCGTGGAATGTCGGACTTTTGGCCGAAGCGGTTCGGCAAGGCGACACGATCGTCGCGACCGAGCCCTCGGCGGTACTCGCGCTGACGCATGAGTACCTGCATTTGTTACCCGATGATGAAGACGCAGCGCTCGTTGCCGAAAACACCTTCGAAGCGTGCCACTACTTGTGGCGCCGTCATCTCGACTCGCAATTGCAGTTGGATCTTGATCCGTTGCCTTACAAGATTGCCTACCACGTGCCGTGCCATGTGCGTGCCTTGGGTGTCGGCACCCCGGCCGAGAGCCTCATGCGTTTGATCCCTGAGCTTGACCCCGTACGGCTCGACAAAGGCTGTAGCGGCATGGCAGGAACCTATGGCCTACTACGCCGCAACTACCGCAGCAGTCTACGAGCGGGCCTGCCGATGCTCTCCGAGCTTCGTACCGGCAGCTACGATCTGGGCGTCAGCGAGTGCGGCGCCTGCCGAACGCAGATGCAGCAAAACGCGCCCATGCCCACGCTCCACCCCCTCAAGTTGTTAGCCGCCAGCTACGGCCTCATGCCGGAAGTAAAGAAGCAATTAGCCGGAAAAGGGGACGGGCTCCAAACGCCAAAAGGTTAGGAGCCCGCCAATAGCCGTCACCGTTTGGTGCCTGCCCCTTTTTTCGGCAGGTCACCAAGGTTGGAGCCAGGGCGTAACCGTTCACGCCCCGGTGCGGTATCCCACTACTTTCGGACAGAATCGGAACCGTAAAATCACGCTGCTAATGCCAATTCGAGATGCCCGCCCTCGCTCAGTCCATCCAAAACGCTACTGCTAGCGGTTGAGAAGATACCGTCGATTAGCGTTCATTAGCGGGGTTTCTTTTTGTTGGGAGCTGTGAACGGTTTTGGCGGCCTAGTAGGGCGGCGAGATCGGCAAAATAATTCGGGTAGGTCTTAGCCGTGCAGCCAGGGTTGGCGATCTGGATTCCCGGCACCCGCAATCCAACCAGTGCCA
>JAJRUA010000272.1 GCA_024278035.1 Planctomycetota bacterium
GCGGCGAGCATCTCTTTTGCCTCGGCCAAAGAATTGGCAAGCGGTTTTTCGCAGAAGACGTGCTTTCCCGCTTTGGCAGCGGCAATGGAGATCACTCCATGCGTATCGCCTGGCGTACAAACGTCGATCAGGTCGAGGCTTTTATCGGCAACAAGTTCTTCCCATTTTGTTTCCGCCTGCTCCCAGCCAAAACGCTTAGCGAACTTCTCGACATCAGGCCGATCGAGCCCGCAGACGGTCTTCATCACGGGTTCGGCAGCCATGTCGAAGAATTTGGCCACTTTGAGGTAGGCATTCGAGTGGGCTTTGCCCATGAATTGGTTGCCGACAAGGCCGACATGGATTGGCTGAACCATAACGCAACGGGTAAAAGGGCGAGAAAAAAAGGCGGAAAGACGGATATCGACCCACCATGGCGAAGCCCTCTATCCTAACCGATCGGATGACCGGGCGGGAGATGCTCGTTTCCCCCGTCCGCGGCTTCCGCCTACGGCTGCTAATGCTAATTCACTCACAATCCCAACTCAATGATGCGAAGAAGAAATGACCTCATTCGCTGTGACTCGCCCCGATCGTTTGCTATCGCTCGATGTGATGCGAGGGCTGACGATCCTTGCCATGATCCTTGTCAACAACCCCGGGGATTGGGGAGCTTTGTACGGGCCGCTCGGTCATGCCGATTGGCATGGGTGGACTCCGACCGATCTGATCTTCCCGTTCTTCTTGTTTATGGTTGGCGTGGCGATGGCCTACAGCTTTGCCAAGTACACCGATGGTGAAGGGAGACCGGCGCCTGCCGTATGGAGCCGTCTTATTCGTCGCGTCGTGGTGTTGATTTTGCTTGGCTTGTTGCTCAATGCTTCGGCCCGAATTTTTAATTTGCTTCTTGGCCACACGGCATCGCTCGATATCGAGACGCTCCGATGGCCTGGAGTGCTGCAACGAATTGCGTTGGCCTATTTGGGCGCTTCGATTTTGGTGCTCTTGCTACCACACAAGGGGCAGGTTGCTGCAGGCTTGCTGCTATTGGTCGGCTATTGGGCGATGCTCGTTCTCTTGCCGGCGGCAGTCGCGCCCGAAGAACGTTTGCTGACGGAATCGAATGTCGTTCGCAGTGTCGATATCGCCGTGATTGGCAAGCAACACATGTGGGGGCAAGCGACCGACCATCCGACCGATCCCGAAGGATTGCTGAGCACACTACCGGCGATCGTGACCGTGCTCTTCGGCTACTGGACGGGCCGCCTCTTGCGGCGTGAATCGAACATGGCACGCCAACTTACCCGGTTGCTGCTGGGCGGCTCTCTCTTAACGGGCCTCGGACTCATTTTGTCCCAGGCCCCGTGGGCATGGCTGGCGATGCCGATCAACAAAGCGCTTTGGACTCCCACCTTTGTGTTGCTTACGGCGGGACTGGGCATGGGGGCGCTTGCCGTTTGCTTGTTGTTTTTTGATATCCTTGGAAGGAAATCTTCTTGGGTGAGTCGCGTGGCAACGGCGTTTCAGATGGTCGGCGTCAATGCGATTTTTGTTTTTGTCGCCTCGGGTTTGGTGGCAAACCTTATGGGAACGATTAAAGTTGGCAATCAAAGCGTCAAAGGGTGGATCTACGAGAATCTGTTCGTCGGCCCTCTTTCCGCCGTGGCCGACCCGCGGTTTACCTCACTGGCCTTTGCCGTCTCGTTCATCGGTTGCTGGTGGCTCGTCCTATGGGCCATGTGGCGTCGAGGCTGGTCGATTCGAGTCTAATCACACAGTTTTTTGCTAGCACTGGTGTCAATCTTTTTGGGAAAATGACTTTCCGGAAAGCTACAAAGTCAAAGTTAGGGTTGTAGCCGCAGGCGGAAGCCGCGGTACCGACTTGGCAGTTCGCCTGTACGACTCCCCTGCTCCCTTTCTATTGAGGCTCCGCATAGCGGCAGACCGCAAGGGGTTCTCGGTTACGGGGGCCTTGACGATTTTGTGGGCTAGGGCAAAGTTCCGTAGCGATAAGTCCGATAGGTGTGATTATGCCGATTCTTTCGGCTGCAATGAATGCGCGGGCTGTTGGCGGCTAAAGGCTGCTAGCCCGTGGGAATCGCGTACCAACGACGAGGCTAAACCGCCCATGAATGGCGCCCTACTTCAGACCGCTCGCATCCGACCTGCCCTGCTAATGCTTATCGCAGCGCTCGCCACCAGCACGGGCTGTACGGCTTTCATGGCCCCTCGTGAGCCATTGCCGGTCACGCCCGAGGGTCCTCCTGCCTCGTCGCCTGTGCCGCGAGAGTTGGAGATGATGTCGCTCGATCGGTACCGAATTGAGCCTCCGGATATTTTGCTAATCAACGCGATCAAGGTCGTTCCTAAGCCGCCGCACAAGATCGAGCCGTTTGATGGCCTGTTGATCCGTGCTGTGGGGGCTTTGCCCGACCAACCGATCGCAGCGGCCTACACGGTGGATCCCGAGGGATTGGTGGATCTCGGTCCCTCCTACGGCAAGATTAGAGTGGTTGGCCTGACGACCGACGAAGCCCAGGATGCCATCCGTAAGCAACTTGCTGAGATGCTGGACGCGCCAGAAGTGAGCGTCTCTCTTGCCTTCTCATCGGGTGCCCAGCAGATCGTGGGTGAGCACTTGGTTGGTCCGGATGGACGAGTCAATCTGGGGACCTATGGTGCCGTCTATGTTACGGGCCTCACCATTGAAGAGGCGACGGAAGCCATCGAACGCCAGCTAGCCGGTTTCTTGGAAGACCCCAAAGTGGTCGTCGATATCTTCTCGTACAACAGCAAAAAGTATTACATCATCACCCAAGGTGGTGGTTTCGGCGACAACGTTATTACGCAACCGGTGACAGGTAACGAAACGGTGCTTGACGCCGTGGCCGCCCTGGGCGGGCTTAGTCAGGTCTCTTCGACCAAGATTTGGATCGCCCGTCCGGCTCCTAACGGTCAAGGGTGCGAACAGATACTGCCCGTTAATTGGGTCGATATCACCCGAGGGGCATCAACCGCGACCAACTACCAAATGATGCCGGGAGACCGATTGTTTATTGCCGAGGATCCGATGGTCAAGTTCGACGCGGTGGTCTCGAAGATTACCCGACCGTTTGAGCGATTCTTCGGCTTCGTCTCACTCGGCACGGCAACTCTCAACCGAATCGACCGTTTTGGCTTAGGCCAACTGTAAGAAGAATTGCTTAGCTATCTCCTGGGAAGCACCACTTCCTGGGGGATTGGCGGGCAAGCACCCAGACCTCGTGACCACTTAGCGTTTCATAGCGGCCCGCGTGACCATCTACCTTGTGTGATTTTCGCAAAGGCAATCGAAGGGGATTCCATGAAAATTGTTCACCTGTTTGCGATTATCGCAATTTCCAGTTCGATTTGCGTCTCCGAATCTTTGGCTTCGGGTGTCGGTCTTCGGCAATACCAACCCGCCAAGATGGTAACGCCGGTCAGCTACGCCTGTCCTACAGGGCAATGTCAATCCGGGGCTCGCTGTTCCGGCTGTAAGCTCAAGGGCTTTGCCTGCGTCGATGGGGCCACGCCTTCCCCCTGTACGGCAGACGGAGGCTGTACACCGAACCGAGCCACTTTTGGATTCAACAAAACGCGCTGGCGTCGTTGGCCTGGGGATGCGGACACAACCGGCCCCACGCCGGCGGATGCGACGGCCGGCGATTCGCTACTAACGCCATTCGATACGCCTTCGCCAGAAGATGAAGACCAGCAGGCTCCACCTCCGATCGAAGATGATCCTGGTGTGGAGGAAGGGGACGAATCGCCCCTGCTAGAAATCGACTTGCCACCGCTGCCAGAGCATCGTTTTGATGTACCAGCCGCCCCGGCAGAAGATGAGCCACCAGCGTTGCCATTTGGCTCGGCTCCGACACGCTCTTCCATGCCCAACATGGCAGAGGATCGTTCGCTGCCCGAGTTGCCCGCTTTCGAGGAACAGCCGAAAAGGTCGAGAGGTTTTCGAGCGCTACCCGCCTCGTTGCCATCCAAGTCGCCATCCAAGCGACGCGACACGAACGCCCCTCCTGCTTTGCCTGAAGGATTCACGCAGCTAGACGCCGGTCGAACCCTCGCGTCCCTTCGCCGATTGCCGAAAATGACCCTACGAATGCCTTCGCCACGAGTCGATACCGCGGTTCGCCCTGTGGCCGCAATCGAGCCGATCCTGCTATGGCCCACCCGCTGAAACAGCCGCCAAGTTGTCGCAAATCAGACACCTTATTGGCGACTGCCAATAAGGAGGGGGGAGCGTTTCGCCGCTGAGCATTGCTTGACTCCGTCGAGGCGTGGACCTACGGTTGGGGGTAGTGGTTCCCTGCAAAACTCTTCCCTGAGACCCCTAAGATGGTTCGTTTGATCCCGTTTGTGATTGCCGCCCTGGCGATCCTTGTGCTGACTTTTGTTGAAGGCTCGATGACGGACCGTTGGGTCGATGTGAACCAAGAGTCGGCCTACTGTGCGACGTTGCTCGATCAAATCCCGGCGAAGATTGGCAAATGGGAGGGGGCGGATCAAGAGGTGGATTCCCTGATCCAGAAAACGGCGGGAGCCCAAGGGTTCGTTTCTCGGACCTATCGCAACAAGTCGACTGACGAACAGGTTGCGGTTTGGCTCATTGTTGGCCATGCCCGCGACACGGCGGAGCACACGCCCGATATTTGCTACCCCTCTTCAGGGTTCGATCAATCGCAAGCAATCGCAACCTACCCGATTGAGGTAGAAGGAGAAGCTCCCGCGAAATTCTTCACAGCAATTTACAGCAAAGGATCGACTTTGGGGAAAGTCCGAGATCGCGTTTTTTGGTCCTGGTTCAAACCTTCGGGAGAAGCTGAGGCCAGGGGCGACCAAGTCGAGTGGATCGCTCCGGAAAATTCGCGATTCTACTTCGGCAGCACACGGGCGCTCTACAAGCTGTATTTCACCGCCCGCGCGCCTTCCGGGGATCAAGACCCGAGCGACAGTGTTTGCGTCGGTTTTGCCAAGGAGTTTCTTCCGGTTGCAAACTCGATCTTAGCGAAGGCCAACGGTGGGGTTCCTGAGGGCTTCAAGGCATCAGCACCCTCCGTCTCGGAAACACCCTCCGCCTCGGAAACCAAGACGGACGACGCGCACTAACATTAGCCCCGGGTCAGTGACCCGGGGCTAATCTCACCGTTACAGGTCCGCCTCGGAGGGCTGAGGCAAATAGCGGTCAGCGGTTCCTTGAGGGCTCCGGCTCGTATTGCTTTCATCAAAGTACCTGGACCGTTTGTACTTGGTCGTCATCATTTGGGCGTAGACCCGCGCATCGATATTGCTGTTGACGGAAAGAACATGGCCATCGACAAAGGCAAAATTGACGCTTTGAGGATGGTTGCTCGAAGGGTAGCCAAGCTGCTCGTCGAAAAACTGTAACGAATCGGGCGTGGTCGATAGCGTGGCCCCGTTCACCCGCTGTACCTCAGGCAGGTAGGTAACACCGTTCGGCGAAGAGCCTAAATTGGGTTCGTTGTGCCATACGAAGCCGAAGTAGTGTTTCGCATCCGGTACAACACTCGAGCCATCTGCCGACGCATCGAACTGCGTATGGGGGTAGGTGTACCAGAGAGCGTGGATATTCTCGCTGACCATCATCGTCTTACTCGTGCCGTCACTTCCTTGGACGTAGTCGATCGATGACTGGAGGAGCGGACGGTTGGGTGGCTCGCGGCCATCCGCGGCGGCAGTACCACTGGGCGTAAAATTGGTTTTGTAGTTTTTGTCAAAGAAGATTCCATTCGGCGCGTACTCGGTATTGTTGTCCGAGAAGCCCGCTGGCGAGGCACTCCCTCGTGTTGGGTCGCCGAAGGCTTGCCCTGCGTTGCCTACGTAACTCGTCGCCGGCGTGCCCGGGCCATCGGGTAGATCGCTCGGACATTGAAAGTTCTCTAGCTCCGGCGTAAAGACGGGTTCAATAGCCGCGCTGCTTGCGTTGGGGAATCGCTGGGTCCAAGAATCCCATAGGGGCTGTTGTTCAATGTAGGGGAAGGTCATCACCATCCAGCTCACCCGCCGACCGACCGTGAAGCCAGCGGCATTCTTTGGGCTTGCCGGGTTGGGGATCTCGTTGGTCAGTCCGGGTAGCTCCCGAAGGGTCGAGTCGTAATTGATGAGCGCTAGCGCCAACTGCTTCATGTTGTTTCGACACGTATTGCTACGGGCCGTTTCACGAGCCGCCTGCACGGCGGGTAGCAGGAGTGCGACGAGGGTGCCAATGATGGCAATCACCACCAGCAGCTCCACAAGCGTGAAACCTGAGAAGCGGACAAACCGGGTCCGCCGACGATCGGCCCGACGGCTAATGTTAATCGTAGGGGAGTCAGAGTGCCTCATTCGTTGCCTCTCAGGAGCAAGGGCCCCCCCGCTTGAGCCACGAGGGCACAACGAGAAGGGTAAAGATGTTGGAAAAAAGATAGGTTAAGGAATCAAGAAATGTCTTGGATGTCGCCCTTTCCTCTGTTCGGGGAAAAAGGGAAAAGTCCATGAAAGGTTCGGCCCAGTCGATACTGCGCACAATCGATTCGTCTTCGGCGAGCCCCTCTATTGCCCAAAAGGCGTAAAGCACTCCCCTAGAATGACTTATTGTGACGCAACTGAGTGTATTTGTCTATCAAACGCCAAGCTTCCACACGATTTCGGGAAAGAGAATAACGATAAATCACCCCAGGAAAGACGCAAAATATCGCCTGGAACACCGCGGATAAGCCTATATCCCGGTTGACGTTACGCTTGTAGCGGCTATTCTGAAGAGAGGTCCTGTTCTTTCGCAATTGCGATAGATTGCGGAGTCAGGATAGGGGGCTCGTGGCGGAATTGGCAGACGCGCATGCTTGAGGGGCATGTGCCCGCAAGGGCGTGCTGGTTCGATTCCAGTCGGGCCCACTCCGTTTTGAGATACACGGTGTTTTGAGATGTGATTTCCCGTAAGACAAACGGGCTGGTAATGATAAGAGAGAACGCGGCTTGGGAAAGGGATTGTTGCTCACAATCCCCCCCAGATTAAGGTCGTCGTTCGGAAAATGGCCTTGAAAAAGGCGATTACCACCCAAACGCTTTGCGGCCGTTCGTCTCACAAACCGTCTCACAACGGAACTCTCCCACCCCAACAGGAAACGCGTGGCCCAAGCGGGGCCACGCGTTTCTTGCATTGGTGGATGTTTTTTCGATAGGCGAGGTTATTCCCTTCTGTGGATTACCGAATTGGTTCACACGCTTTCGCCCGCCAGGGAGCCCGTGCTGAACGCGGCTTGAAAGTTGTAGCCGCCGATCGGTCCGTCGAGGTCAAGGACTTCCCCTGCAAAATAAAGCCCCGGTACAAGGCGGCTTTGCATCGTGCGAGGATCGATTTCTGAGAGATCAACGCCCCCCGCCGTGACCTCCGCTTTCTTGAATCCGAGCGAACCGGCAAGGGGTACCGGCGAACGTTTGAGACCGGCGAGGGTCGCCTGGCGTTCGCGCTTGGCAAGCTCGGCCAACGAACGATCCCGTGGCACTTTGGCGTTCGTTAAAATTATTTCGGCCAAGCGTTTGGGGACCCACTCGGCAAGCAACTTGAGTAACCGTCGCGAACCGGCTGCCGGGTCTTGCAGCGAGTGGCGAAGTGTCTCTTCGCACAAGTCGGGGACAAAATCGCACAAGGCAATCCACCCTGCCGTGGGACGTTCGGTGACAAACCGGCTAGCATCCATCGCGACAGGCCCCGACAAACCAAAATGGGTGAACAAGAGCGAACCGCGACGCTCCACGACCGGCTTGGCATCGCCTTCGCAAAGACGCAATCGCACATCGGGGAGGGTCACACCTTGCAGCTCGGCTGCCCAGGCACAATGGGCGGTTAGCGGTGCCAGTGCCGGACGGGGCGGAACGATGCGGTGGCCAAGCGATTTGGCCCAAGCATAGCCGTCCCCCGTTGTGCCACAGCCGGGGTAGGACCGTCCGCCGACCGCGATGACGATTTTTTCCGCCTGCAATGTACGCTCTTCCGTCGTGACAAAAAAACATCCGTCGGTAGGCTTTTCGATGGCACGCACCTCTTCGCCCAAGGCAAGCTCCGCGCCGCTTCGTTTGAGCATCGTCAAAAGAGTGCGTTGCACATCAAGGGCCCGATCGCTTTCGGGGAAAATCTTGCCGGTCGGTTCGACCTTTGTTGCTAGCCCTTCGGCAGCGAACAAAGCGATCAGCATGTCGGGCGAAAGCTGAGCAAGAGCCGTCCGCAGAAATCGCGATTTTTGTTTCCCCTCTTTACCGCCAGCCAGCCGGGCGTAGGCGTCGGCGATTTCATCGGGCGTCGCGTCATGGGTGAGGTTGCAGCGGGTGCCGCCCGACATGAGGATTTTTACGCCCGCCTTGGTGTTTTTCTCTAAGAGAAGCGTCCGTAGCCCTCGCCCAGCGGTACGAATGGCACAGAGCAGCCCTGCCGCCCCCGCACCAAGGATAAGGGCATCGTAATCGTCGCCGGATTGGTCTCGGTTAAGCATACGTTCGATGGTTCCCCGCCAGGATGGCGGGGAATTGTTGTTTGCGCTGAGGGCCGTAGCTGGTAGTGTAAACCGTACCGGCCCTCTGTGCTTGGTCCCGTCCCCATCGGCAATTGCGATTTCGAGAGAGAAAGACCTATGACACGTTTCCCCAACAGC
>JAJRUA010000273.1 GCA_024278035.1 Planctomycetota bacterium
CCAGGTATTTTACTGCTCGACATCATGATGCCTGGGATCTCTGGCCTCGACATCCTGAGAGAGCTTCGCGCCGACGAGCGGACATTTGATCTGCCGGTAGTCATCCTCACCGCGACGACCGACCAAGCCACCAAGCACGAAGCCTTGGAACTGGGGGCGACCGACTTCCTGCTTAAGCCGGTCGATGCCACGGAACTCTCGACTCGCGTGCGCAACTGCCTCGCCGCCAAGGCATATCACGATCACTTGCGAAAACACGCAGCGGAATTAGAAGAAGAAGTCTCACTCCGCACCAGGGAAATCGCGCAAGCACATGCCGAGTTGCTACTTTGTCTTGCCCGAGCAGCCGAATATCGCGACGACGACACCGGCAATCATGTTCGCCGCGTCGGTCGCTACGCGGAAGTGATAGCCCGTCATCTTGATCTCGATAAAAAATTCTTACAACTCCTTGCGCAGGCAGCCCCGCTGCACGACATTGGGAAAATCGGCATCCCCGATTCGATCTTGCTTAAGCCAGGTAAACTTGAGCCTGAAGAAATAGAATTGATGCGAAAGCATTGCGGTTACGGCAAACGCATCGTTACTTTTCAAGTCAATGCTGAGGAAATGCAATCATTCCGATTGCACACCGATATTGGGGCAAAGATTCTTCAATCAGAAGGATCTAGCGTTCTGAAGATGGCATCGCGCATTGCGCTCACGCATCACGAATGGTGGGACGGCACCGGTTATCCTCTGGGATTGGCAGGCGAGGATATTCCGCTCGAAGGTAGAATCACGGCCGTTGCCGATGTCTTCGATGCGTTAAGCACCAAGCGACCCTACAAGGACGCTTTTCCCTACGAAAAATGCGTCGACATCATGACCAGCGAACGTGGCACCCATTTCGAGCCGCGACTAATCGACGCCTTTCTCGATTGTCGCGCCCAGATCGTCGAAATCCAATGCGACTTGGCCGAGGTGTGAGACTCAACTACCACCTGCTTCAGCGGGTGGTAGTTGAGTCATGAACACGAGACCACTTTGCAAAGGTAGCGCGCCGTGGTCGCATCGCACCGATGCCGCAGCAAACAATGACGTCAACGAATGGAAATAAGGAAAGCTAGCAAGTAAGCAATCGTCCTGGTGTTTTTAAGCCATCGGTTTGACAAGGCCGTAGCTTACAGGGAAGTTTAGACTGGATGTGTTGTTAATGCGCTGAGTGCTCGTCGAGAACTAATCGAATTGCAGGCAAGGGGTTGCTTAGGCCTTTGAGGTTTGCTGCGAAGTGTTCGGTGACGGTTGCCCCTTTGAACCAGCCGTTTTGCTGGGCGCAGTCGTAGATTTCCTCGGGAAGAATGATTTGGCCGCCGGCAGATTGACATTGCAAGCGGTTGGCTATGTTGACGGTTTGACCGAAGTAATCGAGGATTTTGTTTGCGTTGACGAGATAGCACGGACCCGCGTTCATGCCTACGCAAAGCTTGACCTCGCCTGTCTCTGTGCGACTACTGGCAAACTCGGTAAAGGATTTTTGCATGGCAATGGTTGCCAAGACAGCGGCGCGTTCTTCGGCAAAGACGGCCATGATGGCATCGCCGATGGTTTTGACGATCGATCCGTCGTGGCTGGTGATTACGACTTCGAGGGCGGCGAAATGTTCTTGCACGAAGCGATAGGCAGTGGCATCGCCTAAGCGAGAGTACATGGCGGCGCTGCCGGTTAAGTCGGTGAAGACGAGCGCCGCGCGGGTGACTTTAACTCGTAGCCCGGGCTGTAAAACTTCGGCGGAGAACAAGCGGCGGAATGAGCTGACGGTGCTGATGTAGTGGGCGGTGGTTGCTAGGCTTGCCCATTTGAGATGTTCGAGCTTGACGTGCCGCTCTTGGTTGAGACGGTCGTGGACGAGAATCGATCCTTGTGGTGCCACACAAATTTCGCCGGGGAGGAGCGCCTCGCCGGCTTCGAGGGCGACTTCGTTGGGGCCTTCCGGCGTTACGTCGATGCTAGCCGAGGGGCCACCTCGTACGAAGAGTCGATACCGACCTTGCTCGCTAGGCACAGGCAACTGGGCGGTTCCGTTTGCGGGAAGCGTTGTTTGGGCAACGACGTGCGGGGTGCGAAATGGTCCCCCGATACAGTAGGGGCGATTTTCGAGTTTTCTGACTGCGGCACTGGGCCGAAAGGTTGCTTCGACGGCTCGGTCAAGATCGACATTGATCGAGATATCGCAAAGCTGGCAATGTGCTTGATCTTTAAGTTCGGATAGGGTGCCCACCTGAGTGGCGACTGTTCGGCAGCTGGGGCAGATGATATCCCAATTGAGGTCGAGCATTCCGGAGACGACGGCTTGCAGGCAGACCGAGACCATAGTTGGGCGAGAGATTTTCCAGTGGTCGGCGATTTCGTAGGGGCGAATTCGGTTGACTTCGACTTCGGTACCTTCGGCAACGAGCTGGGCAAGTTGTTGTCCGGCTTTCAGGTCGGCATTTTGAAGCTGGGAAAGGAGCGCATTTTTGCTGCGAGCGTGGGCTTGAGGGTTCGTCGTTGGCGGGGTGAGGCCTGCGAACGGGTTGTCCCCGTGCTGCAAATTGGCATCGATTTCTCGAACCTGCTTGGCTAAACGATTTGCGATAAAGTAGGTATTCACCCAAAGGAAGAGCCAAAGAAAGGACCATCGTGGCAAGATTTTTATTTGGAGGACTACTTGCGATCCGCCCTCGGGGAGTTCGGTCAGATGGTGCTGGTAGGTGTATTGGCTTGCTGGGCCGTTACGAAAGACGCGGGTGATTGAGAGTTGCTCGGGCCGATTCCACTGAAAAGGTTGTTCTTCGTAGAGCATACGAAGGCCGTAGAGCCGGGTGCTGACCAGGTGGCGAGCCGAGGTGTTGCTGTTGATAGGCTCGCTTTCGAGCGGATTGTTACCGACGGCCTGATTGAGCTGGGCCGTATCGGCGAGCGCCATCCAGAGCGGATCGCGTGGGCTTTTGCAACGAATTTTGCGAGTTGCGAGGAGTGGCTTCATGTAGTTTTTTGCGTTCGCGGTCGACTACTTTACCTGTCGACTGAGGCGGCAAGCCTAGCAGCGCGAGCAACGGTGGCAGGCGAAAATCCTGGGAGCGCGAGATAGGTTGGTTGAAGCGGGGTGGCATCGTGGACCAGTATACCCGATTCGCCCACAAAAAACGTGTGGAATCCGTCGACAATTAGATCGTAGCAATCGATTGAAAAGGCCTTGTCAGTTTGGAGCAGGTGTGGCGACTCATTCACGCTGTGTAGGACATCGGCGGGGGTTAATTTGGAAACACGTCGCCAGCCGGTGCCTGCTCTCCAGACCACGTGTCCCGATGTGCAGTGGAGCGAATTGTCTTTGAAAGAGAGCTTTTGAACTTCGAGTTCTCGGGGGGCTGCGATGGCAAGGACAATTTCGTAGGCAAGTTCCCCTGTCTCCGGATGTTGAGAAAGGAGGTAGTCGCCGGGTAGGACGCTTTCGACTGGGCGGAGTCCTTCGAGTGTCCAAATCCAGGTTCCGCGAGACAATCCTCGTGGCTCTTTGTTCATGAGCGCTTGGTTGAGTTGTTGGCGAGCGCCGGAGTTTGCGAGGTCGGGGTGGAGGTCAAGGTAATTGCTCCACCAGTTCCACCAACTTCTGGGGAAGGCGTCTAAGGTTTCGCCAGTCACTTCGGAGAGCACTTCGGCGATGCGCTCATTTTGCCGTTCCGCAGCTTGGTTGAAGACTTCGACTCGGCGCTTCACGCCGGTCGCGTCTGATTGCGATTTGGAAATGGCTTTTTGGCGTTGCCTATCGTACTCGGAGTTGCGGGAGTAGAAGTCGCCTACGTATTCTCTTCGGTAAGCTGTGTGTGCTTCGGAAAAACGAGCTGGGATTTTGTAGGCGGGGTGAGTATGTGCCGGGACCAGTCGCCCGCATTGGTAGGCCTCGTGTCGGACGGCGGGCATCGACCGTGCGGCACGAGTTTGTCTGCGTGGGACGTTTATCTGCCGGGTTCTGTAAGCAGCCGATCGGTTGTACTCGTTGTGAGAATTTGTGTAAGACGACTGGTAGTTGTGTTCGTATTCGTTTTCTCCAGGCCCTTCCTGTCCATAGGAGTAATTGGTGACTACTTTGTTACCGATTGAATAAATTCGGACAGAGGTTTCGACCGGGAGTTTCATTTCAGCAAGCAGGGTAGGCACAAACTCATGGAGAGGCTTCGCTTTGAGTTCGTTAATGGCGGCATAGCGTACTTGTTCTTTTTGGGAGCGGACGGCAAAGGTTAGCAGGTTATTGATTGCAGAGGGATCGTTGATACTTCCGAGCACCGACATCAACTCGGTTTGGCGATCGATGGTTTGGGTTTCGGTTGCTCCGACTTCGGCAAATTCGTCGAGCAGCGCGGGTACGGCCTCTGGATCGCGGACTTGTTTTAGTTCTTTGCGAGCGGCTAGTCGTTCTGGGGCATCGCCGTGTTCGATGGCTCGGCGGAGGCGCTTTGCTTTTGGTTTCCAGCGTTTTGCTTTTCTGGAGTGCTCTTTTTCTAGCTTTTTGAAATTCTGGAGTTCGTCTTGGGGCATGAGCCTGCCGGCATACCACCTTAGTCCTAGTTCACTAAGTGCCGCACTATGGTTCGGAGAAAAACGCAGGACGTGCATCCAATGGACGCGGGCTTGGTCGCCTAAGTTTTGTTTTTTACACCAGCGTGCGAGTTTTTCGTGATGAACAGGGATGTCTCGCAATTGATTTCGGCGCTGGCGGTATTCGGCTAATCGCGAGTCTTCGGACGCTTGTAGTTGAATGTCTTCGAGAGAAATCCACTGTCCCTCATATTTGATTTTGCCTGCGTACCAGTTTGATAGCTTGCTTGTGGTATTCTCGATCGCTGCTGATTCGAGGAGTTCTTCCCGCAGTCGTGTGGCGCTGACCGACGAAACGTCGGAGGCAAGTTTTTGACGGCTCGCCGCTGCTTCGGCGGCAGGTGAGAGGGCATGGGTCGGAAGGCTTTGCCAGGAGCAAAGACAAGCGAG
>JAJRUA010000274.1 GCA_024278035.1 Planctomycetota bacterium
GGTCCTTCGGGGGCCGGTGCGAGCCCGCTCACAACAGGCCCAGGCGGTTTGGGTGGTGCGGCTCAGGCGGACTTCGATTCGTTGATTGATCTGATCGTCTCGACCGTGGCCAGTGACACGTGGGCCGAGAACGGTGGAGGAGAGGCAGAGATTCGTCCCTTCCCAACCAACTTGAGTCTCGTTGTCAGCCAAACCCAAGCCGTTCATGAAGAGATAGCCGACCTGCTGGAGCAGTTGCGTCGCCTGCAAGACTTGCAAGTGACGATTGAAGTCCGCTTCATTCGCCTCAGCGATGACTTCTTTGAACGAATCGGCATCGACTTTGATATGAACATTAACGACAACACGGTCGGCACCGCCGACTTGGCTGCGGGGGCCGCTTATGAAACGCCTCGCCGTGGAGCGACCGTCGGTGTGCAAGCCCCCTTGGCAGGCGACCTTGCGACCGTCACCGCCGACCTCGACATACCCTTCCGACAAGGGAGCTTTGATGTCGCTTTACCAACCTTCGGTGGATTCAATCCGACGCAAGCGGCGACCTTCGGGTTTGCCATCCTTAGCGATATCGAAGCCTACTTCTTAATCAATGCTGCCCAAGGCGATTCGCGAACGAACGTTCTCAATGCCCCGAAAGTGACACTGTTCAACGGCCAGCAAGCGTTTGTGAGCGATACGTCGCAATCGCCGTTCGTGATTAGCGTGATCCCGGTCGTGGGTGAGTTCGCAGCGGCCCAACAGCCCGTGATCGTTGTCTTGTCGGAAGGGACGCTCATGTCGATCCAGGCGGTCGTCTCCGAAGATCGTCGCTACGTCCGAATGACCGTCGTGCCCTTCTTCAGTGAAATTGGTGACGTTGATACCTTTACCTTCGATGGTTCGACCACCACCAACCGCAGTTCGTCAAGCTCCGCAACGGACGACGACGATGACGGCAATAACAACAGTCAAGATAACGCCGATGCCAATAATACGATTATCGCCGGTACGACGGTCCAGTTGCCGACGTTCCAGTTTGTCTCGGTGACAACAACCGTTAGCGTGCCGGACGGTGGTACGGTGCTACTGGGTGGCATCAAACGGCTGAGCGAAGGTCGCGAAGAGTTTGGTATCCCGCTCTTGTCGAAGGTGCCCTACATCAATCGCCTGTTCCGCAACGTCGGCATTGGCCGTGAGACGGACAGCCTGATGATGATGGTCACGCCGCGGATCATTATCCAGGAAGAAGAGGAAGAGCGGTTGGGCTTGGCTTTCTAGGGCTTGGCTTACAAGTAGAAAAAATATCGAGCCGCTGGTGGGTTGCCCGCCAGCGGCTTTTTTTGTTCTCTTGAAGGGGGCCCCGCCAGGATGGCGAGGCTATAGCCTCGCCATCCTGGCGGGGAGCGGCGGCAACCCTCTTACTCTTCATTGCGGTAAAATAATCGGATGAATCCCCCTCTCTTTGCTGCTGGTCTGCTCGGTTCTTTGGCGATTGCTCTGGGCGCTTACGGGGCCCATGGCCTGGAGGGCAGCCTCGCATCGCTTGGCTACGCCGACGAGGAACTTGCCCACCGGTTGGCAAACTTTTTGACCGGTGTGCGCTACCAACTTCATGCGGCAACGGCACTGCTGGTGATTGGCCTTGCCGGAAGCTCTTTCCGAAAAAGGCTCCACTGGCCTGCGCTGCTGCTCACGGCAGGGGCCCTCCTTTTTTGCGGCTTGCTCTACGTGCTGGCATTTGTGGGGGCCGACTGGCGCTGGCTCGGAGCGATCGTGCCGATCGGCGGGTTGGCGATGATCGCCGCCTGGGGGCTGATTGCTGTTGTTGGTTTTAGAACAACGGGTGAATCGCCCGATAAATCGCATTGTACCCGGGCAACCGGCTCGTCATCCAACAGCGAACTCATTCGGCTGGAAGAGCTGCTAACGCACCAACAGCAGTTTTTGCAGGAACTCGACACAGGGCTCACCGAGTTGCGTCAGGATTACGACGCCCGCTCGCCCAAGTTGGCCGCCGTTGAAGTCGCCCTCCGCCGGCTCGGCGATCTGCAAGAGAGCGCCGAGATGGATCCGGACGAGCGCCCGCCCCATTACTGAGCACCTTATCTCAGCGGCCGTTCACGACGAAAACGCCCTGTTTATTGATCGATGTACCAGCCATTTTACCCTCGGCGCTCGAATCCACCTGCTCAACCCGGCCTTCCGTTGGTCGGCCTGTCGCTTTCCTCATGCATCGGTCAATAGAAGGGCTCGGTAGAACCGCTGAACGGTTCCCCTTTATCTAACGCAGAGAATCCTATCGAAAAGCGGTGACAGACGCTTGTCACCTTGCTCGCAAAAAAACTTTCCCGGTTTTTCTTGCATCGGTGGGCTTTTTGCTTATAGTGGTCGCATGTCCACCACTTCTTGTGTGAGCCAACTCTATCCTAGCGAGGATGCCATGATCGCTGATGTCCCGGTTGAACAATGCTCGGCGGCCCTCGATCGGTGCGCCGCGGACCTGCTGTGGGAGGCGGGGATCGACCAACCGCCGGTGGATGTCTTTCGGCTGGCCCAAAGGCTACGAATCGGTATAACGTCGGACCGTTCGCTGGCGAATCGGGCTCGGTTGGTACGGCTTGACTCAGTGCCAGCGGAGCAAAGGCGAGGCGTTATTGTCCTTGGTCCCGAGGCGCGCGAAGAACGCCGTCACTGGGCCGTCGCCCATGAAGTGGGCGAAGCGACCGCGCACCGCGTTTATGAAACCCTGGGTATTCATCCCTACGAGACTCCGCCGATGACCCGCGAAGCGATCGCTAACGCTCTGGCGGGTCGTTTGATGCTACCACGCCGCTGGCTTGTGGGCCTTGCCCAAGCAAACGATAGCGATCTAATAGTCCTCAAAGCGATTTTTGCCACGGCCAGCCATGAACTCATCGCTCGCCGTCTGCTGGAGTGCAGTACGTTACCACTGATCGTCACGATTTACGACCAAGAGAAACTTTCGTGGCGACGTTGGAACCGACGAGGAAGGCCCCCGGTATTCGATCGGATCGAAGAAGAGGCCCGCCACTACGCCCATCAAACGGGCACCCCAGCCTGGGGCGAAGGTCCCTTCGATTCTTCGACAGCGAAAGACTTGGTTAGCATTTCCAGAACCCGCTGTTGGCCTATCCATGAACCGGGCTGGCGTCGTGAGATAATTTTTACCGAAATTGAAGAGGAACACGCTTGCTTTTGAGTCCTGCGCGAGCCAATCGGCAGGCCGACCCGCGGAAGACCGGTTGGGCCTACCGATGGAGAGTAAAATTGCTATCGCAGGCATCCCTAAGAGGTTCCTATTCTCAAGATTCTGTTCTATCCCGGGAAGGCAAGCACCGGTTGGCTATCGGAGGAGCTAGAGACTATCCTAGGAACAGACGAACTCTCCTTACCCAAAGATATAAGTTTAGAGGGCAACCATCATGGTAACGCTTTTTCCACTCACTGCGATCCTTCCCCTGCTTGCCCAAGAGGCGACATCGGGACGCGGTTACACGATCTCGTGGTTTTTGATCTTGCTATCCGTCATTA
>JAJRUA010000029.1 GCA_024278035.1 Planctomycetota bacterium
CTAAAATCGATCAAGCCCGTCGATCCAGCGGGCGAGGGCGTTGCGAGTTGCGGGGTCGAGTGGCTCTTCGGCACCGGCTGCCATGGGGCGTTGTAGCCAACTGGCGGAGTAGCCTGCTTGGGTGAGCGATTGCAAGTCGCGGCGTAATAGCGGGGCAAAGGTCGAGTTGCGTGATTCGACCGTGAGAGTTGCAAGGCGCAGCCCGGGGCGGTTTTCTGGGATTTTGAGCGTGCGTGGTAGCGGGGCGTCGATGCCAAAGGCTCCGCTAAAGCTGTTGCGGCGTTGGAACGCGAGGGCATAGGCCAGTTGACCGGCCTTTTTTTGGCCTCCGATGACGAGTCGCCGAGGGTCGATGCTCCAGCGAGATTTTGCCGCCTTGGTCAATCGCCAGAGGTACGGCAAGTCGGAAGCCGTCCAACCCGTTTCTTCAGCCGGGTGAGCAAGAAGGAGAACGAGATGATCGCGTCGACAAATTCCCTGCCAATCGCCGGCTAATTCTTGATCTTCTGCCGTATCGTGATCGACAAGCCAGAGGAGAAGGCCCGGCGACTGATTGGGCTTTGGCGGAGGCAAGTAAAATTGGGTCTCCTGAGAGAAGTCGGGGAGCTTTAGCGGTTGGAGTTCCCCGTTGTCTGGCTCGCCCGCTTCGCCGGTCGAACGCGGCGGGATTTCTGAACGGCTGAGGATGTTCTCGGGCAACGTCGAAACTTTTGCCGAAAGGACAAGCTCCTCTTCGTCTCGCTTAACGGTCAGCTCAACGGTTTCCTTTGGGTGTAAGGCATTGATCGCTTTGAGGGCATCGTCGATTTTGGAAAGATTCCTGGATGCGATACTTAGCAGGCGATCGCCGCTTTGCAAACCGGCAGTATTGGCCGGGCTGCCTGGCCAAACGCCCTCCACCAAAATGCCTGGCGATTCTTTGGCCTTCTGAGTTCGAGACGGCAAGATACCGAGGAACGCATGTTGGTACGGGGGAAGTTCGCCCGCTAGGGTTAGCTCGGCTTCCTGCTCTTCGGCAGCTTCGTTATCGCCCCGGCGAGTTTTTATTATGAGGGTCTCGCCTGCGTAGCGAGTTGCGATTTGGAACCGAAGTTGGGCTTGGTTTTGAACTGGTTGCCCGTCGACGGCAAGAATTAGGTCGTCGGGTTTCCAGCCTGCCTTGGCTGCGGGAGATTCGGGCCAGACAGCAGATATTTTGGGAGACGCAACCTGGGCGCCGCCCTTTTGGAGACCGATGCCGAGCTTGCCTGGGAGTAAGTCGTCGCCTTGTTTCCAGCGTTCTAAGATCTTGTTGACGTGTTCGAGCGGTACGGCAAAGCCAATTCCAGAATCGTAAAATTGCGCGCCGGCCAACTCGCTTGTCGAGTCTTCGCCCGACGATTGGGGTGCCATCGGCACGAGTACGCCCAAGACGCGTCCGTAGACGTCGATCAGCGGGCCGCCGTAATTGGAGGCGGAGATGCTGGCGTCGGTTTGAATAACTCGGCCATACATTCGATTCAGTGCGCTGAGTATTCCGACAGTTACATCGACTTGGTCAGAGCGAAAAGTTCGTCCGAGAGCTATCGACCATTGTCCTACTTGCATTTCGCTTCGCGGGGTTGGTTCAGGCACGGGCAAAGGTGCTTCGGATTCGACTTTAAGTAGGACGAGCATTCGGTTTTTGTCGCGAGCAATAATTTCGGCCGGAAGCTGTTGTCCTGAAGCGAGGCGTACCAAGATCGAAGTCGGGTGGCCCGCAAAATTAAAGGCGCTCGAAACAATGTAGCCATCCGTCGAGACGATCAACCCGGTGGTCGGCCCTTGCGAGAGGAGCGTTTTGCCAACGCGCTCGATTCCGCCAACGGTACGAATTTGGACGACGGAATCGGCCACCGCATCAATGGCGGTCCGCCAGGCCCGTTGTTCAAGCAATTCAATCGCGTTGTCCTCGGCGCATGCTTGCGCAGGCATCAGGAGGATTGCTAAGAATAGAGTCGCGATATATTTCATAATCAGTCGATTTCTGTTTCGCCGGGTCGCGTAGAGGGCAAGTCAACTTCTAGCTGAAACTCGATTAAACTTCCTTCGCGTAAAACTGAAAGACGTAGCGGTTGATCGCTTTCGATACGAGTAAGGCGAGAAAGGAACTCTTGATGCGAGGCAATCGGATCTTGCTCGACAAAGACGATTAGATCGTCGGGCCGCAGACCGACTCGATCGGCAGGGGAGCCTCGCCGAACCGAGTCGAGATAAGGAGGCGTTCGTGAGAGCACATTGGGAACGAGACGTAAGCCGAGCAGTTCGGTCGTAAGTGGTTGCTCGGGAGTAAAGCGGCTTGCCTCGACAGGTGCTTTTCCAGCTAAGAGGTCGTCGACAGGCTTGGCTAGTGCTTCGGCCGGCAGAGCGTAGTTGAGCCAAGTTCCGGTCACTTCGCTGCGTAGTTCTTTGCCAAGAATGCCGAGCAATCGTCCCTGCCAATCGACGAGAGCCCCGCCAGCGGCTCCTGGGTTGTTTGCGTAAGCGTCTAGAACATAAACCTGCTCTTGGTAGTTGGCTTGAAAAGCGCCCCGCCGGGCTGCTAAGGGAGCGGTCGCGGTAATCACCCCTTGCAAGACGCTCACCGCTTCGTTGCCGGTGGCAATGCCGAAGAGGTTACTAAGGGCCAAGACACGCTCTCCAGTTTTGATAGGAATTGCGCTGTGCAGATCAAAGTAAGGCAGTGTTTCGCCCTCGGCCTTTAGGCGAAGTATCGCGATGTCTCGAATAGGATCGCTGCGGAGAAATTCGAGTTGAAACTTACGCCCATCGTCGAGAATTGCGACGAGATCGTCGGTGTCGAGCACGTAGCTAAACATCGTAAGCACATGCCCTTGGGGCGAGATGAGAATGCCGGATTGATAGGCTTCCATTTTCCGCAAGCCACCTGCGCCATAGATTTTCACCACTTTGCTCTGGGCCTCGCGCACTGCCTGGCGTGTCGGAGCGTTAGGTAGAACGGAGGGGCTTGGTGGTATCGGAAGAGCCGAAGTGGCAGGAGGGAATAAATGACTACCTCCGGTAAGTTTTTCGACATAGAAATCGGCGAACTGCTTACCGGCATGGAAAACCTGCCAACGCTTGGGCAGGGTTTGCCCTTCGCTGTCGGAAAACTCGGAGAACCATAACAAACAAGGATCGTGGGTTTCGTCGGGAAAGACCTCGATTGCAATGAGCTTGCCGGTGCCAGGCGTGAAAAGAAAGTGGGTTTCGATACCAGAGTAGGTGCCGACCAAGCAATCGAGCCATTGGCCTTCGGGGCCGGTTGGCAATTGGCCCAGATAATAGACTTCGCCAAACTGGCGCAAGCCTTTGTCTAAAAATCGTTGCCAAAGGTGTAAGGTAAGCAGGAGGCCGCCGGAGCCGGGAGGGCTTAGTTGGGTTTCCAAGTCTTGGGAAAAATCGGCGCCGGTGAATCCGGTCGGCATGCGGCAAGTGGCATTTTCTGCCGTCGTTTCGATTTCAAAAGGTTTGCCGTTCGCCAACTTCCCATAAATCTTCCAGGCATAATTTACCGTGTCCTCTGCATGCTCGCCACGGTAGAGGCTCCACAGTTGCTGTTGCTTTTCGCGATTGTACCAAAAGTTGGCAAAGCCTCGTCGGGCTTTGAACCGGTCGGCAACGGCCTGGGGTATTTCAGGCTTCTTCTTGAGCAAATCGGTTATCTTGGGTTTGTCTTGAGAGTCTTTATTCGGCTCTTTGCCTTCGGGGTCGGAAGGATTTTCTTGGTGGGGTTTTGAAGGTTTCCGAGCCTCTGCCTGCACGAGATCGAACAGTTGAGATTGATCGTGGAGGCCCATCAGCCGGACGTTGATATCAAAAGTTTCTCCTTCACGCCGGTAAACGATCGGCACAGACCAACCGTTGGGGAAAACTCCTAGGACGTTTTTTAGGAGGTTTGCCGAGGTGATTTCTCGACCGGCAAATCGCACGATTTCGTCGCCGTAGCGTAAGCCCCGTCGATAGGCGTCGCAAGATTCGAGAATGTCGTCGACGAGTACCTTGCCCGTCTCGTCTGTGGCGACCGTTGCTCCTAGAGTTGCGTGATCGACAATTCGGCCGCTTTTGAGGTGGCTCAGAAACCGCTTGATCTGATTGATAGAAATTGCATAGCCGACTCCGACATTCACGCGACCGCGTTTTTCAAATGAACCACGACCGTTAATACCGATCAGCTTGCCTGCGGCATTGAACAACGGTCCACCGGAGTTGCCAGGATTGATGGCCGCGTCGGTTTGAATGCAGTCGGTATATTCCAGCAGCGTTCCCGCTGGATACTGGTAGCGGCGCACCCCAGAAACAATGCCATAGCTCACCGAGGGCTGAAGATCGTCGGCCAGAAGAAACGGGTTGCCGATTGCAAAGACCCAATCGCCGACCTTCACACGATCGCTGTCCGCCATTTTGGCAACAGGAAAATCATCGCGTCCTAGTAATTGAATCAGCGCAACATCGCCCACCGGGTCGATGCCCACGATTACCGCATCGTAGACTTTTCCGTCGGACATTCCACAAGTCATCGCCGTGCCGCAGGGCGCCGTGACATGAAAGTTGGTGAGAGCAAACCCCTCGGGAGAAATCACTACGCCAGAACCACCACCCTGCCCCGTGCTGTCGAATACGGCAACCGTGGAAGCCGAGGCTTTTGCTATGGCTTGGATCCGTTTTTTTTGTGCGGCCAAAACTTTCGCGTTGGGAACGACTTCGGCGGTTGCGACCGATGTTCCCAGTAGAAGCAGGCTAAGGCAGGCGATCAGCGAAAATGGTCTCATTTGGTCACCCGTGCTTCGACAAGGTGGAGTCGGTCGCCAAAATCAAGGTTCGCTCCGAAGTCGACAAAAATTCGCAACTGGCGAGCGCCGTTCAGGTCGACTTGAATCTCGGTAGGAGGCAGGCTGCCATCGATCTCGCCTTCCCATAAGACTTGATCGCGGTCTGCGATTTCTAGGCGTACATGGCCTTGGCTGGCCGTTGCGGGGTCGATGCCCGCGATGGCGATGAAGCGTCGCATTTGTGGTGGGATCCGGTATTCGAGCTTAGTCCGGCTGCGTAGGGCGAGCCCCTTTGGGTAACTTTTGATGAGGCTTTTCGAGCGAGTCTTGCCTACGGATTGCTCGGGCCATTTTAGGGTGAGGATCGAACCGGCAAACGATTGGTCCTGTCGAGCCGCTCCATAGTTGTTGATGAGCTTGATTGCTTTTGGCAGCTCAATTTGGGGCGTCCATTGCTGACGGATCGGTTGAAGATCGCTTAGGTAAACCAGCTTGCCAAGAGAGTAATCGGCTTCTAACACCGAGCCGAGCGGTAGCTGGAACTCGATTCCTCCTAGGGTCGTGAGTTGGAGCATCTCGCGATCGAGGAGGATCGATGCCACGGGGAGGCTCGCGTTGTCAGTCGTTTTTAGCCAGCAGATCGCATTGGGCAATTCGGGTTCGTTCGCGTGAAAGTAACCGAGTGCGGCAACTTTGGAGAGTTTGACAGGAATCTGATCGCCATCCCAGAGAAAGGCGACTTGCTTGTCGGAAACATCTCCAAGAAGTCCCGTCAAAAAGTCGACCGTGGTTCGCTTCTTCTTGTGGACGATCAGAAGATCGCCTTCGAGTTGTTTTGCCGACAATTCCTTCCAGAGTTTTGAAACACGATCTTCAAAGGGAGCAAACTGCAAGAGGCGAATGTCGTTGGTAGGTATCTTCAACGGTTGATTGGTAAGCGACATGGTGGCAGTCGCCCAATGATCAACCACCTGGTAGTCGGAGAGTGGAAGAACCGTTCCGTCGACGAGTTCTAGCCTTGCAGTAACCGCATTGGATGGTGCTGGCTCGGACGCTGCATTAATTCGTAGTAGACGGTCGGCCGCGATTTTGGTTGCTTGGCCTTCTATTGAAACGGTCAGGCCCTCTACCGTCCAAGCGAGAATGGTGCCAGTCAGGCTTGTGCCGTCGACGGTTGTCACCCGCACTTGCGCGCGAGCAGACATCGCAGCGAGTGCTACGAGAAACATTGCGACCGAGAGACGCGATAATTGGCGAAAAAATTGTTGCACTATTTTAACCGTTAGGATTTTAGTTTGAAGGTTCTGAAGTCGACTCGTCGGCGAGTTCTCGGAAATACTGTTCGATTAGCGCACGGTAATGGGACGGAAATTCGCGTCCAATTTCTTGCAAAGCTTTTTCTCGTTCCTTCGGAGGCAAATCGCCCCAGCCCGATTGGCTTCCGATATCTCGCTGATCGACTTTCATCGGAGCTCGCATCGAAGGGAGTTGGCTATCTTTCATGGGCTTGGAGCTTTGTGCCCCAGCGGCACCGCTGCTGGATTGTTCTTGCTGCTGTGTTTCAATTTTCTTAATGAGAAGCTCAAGCGAATCGAGGACGCTCTCTTCGACGATTTGAACCTGTTTGCCGGACCGGCCGATTTCAAGTCGGCGACGCACATCGTTCATTCGGCGTGCGATATGATCTAAAGACTCGTCTTTCAGACTGCTGAGGTCTCGTTTCACTAATTGTGCGATTTGCTGATAGCGTCTGGGCAAAGCGTCCTCGTGTTCCAATAGCTGAACAAGAGCTGCGCGACTTTCTTCGGGTTGGACCAACTGCTGATGTGCCACGAGGCGATAGAACAAGAGCCCTGCGGGGTCGACCACCTCAGCGGGCTTGATGCCCTCGAGTGTGGAAATCACTTCGTCGTAGTGCTGCTGCTGGGCGAGCCAACGAGCGAAGTAGAGGCGAAGGTTCTGTCTTAGAAAGCTGGGGAGCGCCTGATCGTCAAGCCACTTTGCCTCGGGAGGGACTGGGCCCACGTAAGGTGCATCGCACGCATCGATCAGCGCCCTTGCTTGGGAATCGGCAACGGCGAGGGTCTCGGCTACCCGCTCTAAGAGCGCAGTGCCGTCTGTGTCTCGCAGTTCGACGGTAGGCCATAACGATTCCGCAGTCTCGCGATTTTGTGCCTCGATTTGCAACTGTTCAAGCCAATTCAAGGCTTGTGTTCGCACAGCCGAGTACTCAGGCAACTCCCAGCTTGGCTCGAACGTAAGCTGGCCGAAGCTAGGGGTGGCAGAGAACCCCAGCATTAAAGCTGCAATGACGAATGGCAAATAATGAATAACAAAACGGCGAGGTTTTGTTATTCTAGCCGTCGTTCTGGCATGATGATTTATGTTATTCATGAGTGGTGTTTTACTCAAACTAAAAAGAGGGAACCACGAATTCGACGAATATCACGAATAAAGCAAGCAGGGAAGCAACTTGTTCGGGATGCTTCCTTAGAGGAAAAGTTCTTGTGGAAAACCATTTGAATTCTCTAGGATTCGCGGTATTCATAACATTCGTGGTGGTCTTGTTTTTTAGTATGAGTATTTAAACTACGAGAAGTTGCTCGGCGGAAACTATTGATTTCGCCCGGTGTCTAGATCATGGGTTGCTTGGTAAACTCGCTCTTGTCGAAGGGATAATCGGGCGAGTGCTTCTAGTAACTCGGCTTCTAATGCTTGTTCGCCTTCGATCATTTCATCGTACTGCTTGGTTCGATTGTTGATGCGTGTTTGAAGGGCGCGAATCATTCGTAACTCGGCCAGTTGGTCGACCAACGGTTGCTCGCCAGGCTGGCCCTTGCCTTGCTGCTGCCGGGATTTTTGCTCTCGCAGTTTTTTGATCGCGTTTTGTAGGGCGGCAAGAATCTCTTCTAATGTGGCGATTACGTCCTCTTCTAGTCCTTGCGTAATCATGCCAAACTTTATGTTGGATAAGCGTTTGGCGACAACCGCCATGTCTTCTCTGGCTTGCTCAAGTGCTTCAGGAAAAGCAACCGACGTGGCATCTTCGCGGAGCAAGATTAACGCCCGATCGGCGTCGCGGATAATTTGACTTTCTTTACGGCCAAGTCGACCACTGGCAATTTCAAGTTCGTGGGTCTGGACTTTCGATTGATTGGCGTCGAGTTCCTGACTTTGCTCATAAACCTCGACCTGATCTTTGAGCATCTTGCGAAAGCGGGCTTCCAGCAAGACTAGAGTTCGCTCCAACTCTTCCTCGCGAAGCTGACGCAAAATGCGTTCAAGTTCGGCCTTGGCCTGTTCGAGTTCTCGCAACGCCTGTTCTTGTTTTTCGACGGCCTTCTCGCGTTTTGCTTTCTCCAGTTGCTCTTGTGCTTGCTGCATACGCTGCTTGGCTTGCTTCAGACGCTCAGCCGATCGTTGGGCAGGCGTCTGCTGAGACTCCTGCTGCGATTTTTGCTGGGGCCCGCCGGGGCTCGGTTGCCCTTCACTTGGCGAGCCTTGATTCGGAGAAGACGGACTTGGGTTTCCCTGCTCGCCCTTTTTTGAGTCCCCTTGGCTCGGCTTGCCAGCTTCGGACGGCTTGGGTTCGCTTTGCTCGGGCTTCCCCTGGCCAGATTGCTCGGGTGCTTTTTGAGCGGGATCGCCTCCCTCGCTTTCCTTGGACTCCTTCTCTGAGTCGCGTGGTTGGGCGTTTGGCGATTGCTGTGGGCCCTCCGTTTCTTCGATTCGATCGCGAAGCTTGCCTGTGGCTTCGGCGACTCGCTGTTGGTCTTTCGTCAATTGCTCGGATTGGTCGCCCCCGTCGGTTCGAGCTTTGATGCCTCGTTGTAGGCGAATGAGTTTTTTGAGTTCCGCGAGATATTTTTTGATTCGCTTGCGTTCTGACTCGATCTGCCGATCGCGGTCTTCTTGCAGCAAAAGTTCTAGGAGTTGTTGGAGGTCGACACGAAGTTTGCCCTGGGCATCGGCTGCATTGGCCAAACGCTCTTCCTGTAGGGCGCTGACAATTAACTCAAACCGACCGGCGATATCTTGATCGCGACTTTGGGAAACCAATTCGCGTAGCAAGCGAGCACGCCGCGGTTGGGTCGAACGAGAAAGCTCTGCCAGTCGGCCAGCAAGTAACTCTAGGCGGTTGAACCGTTCGGCAATGCGAGACTCTTGGTCTGCTAATGCTGGAACCGATGGCTGGCGCAACCGGTTGTCCGGAGTTGGATCTTGAGCAAGCACTTGGCAAGCAGTCGAGGTCAAGAAAACGACCAAGATAGAAGTGAGCCAGTTCAAGATGGGTTTTGGATTTCGATCCATGTTCAATTCGCTATTCAGCGGGTTTCGACGTTGGGCGGTTACTCGTCGTCCAATAAGCTGCGCAGTTTTTCGCGGCGCTGTTTTTTGGTTTGCTCTTCAAGTTGTTTTTGCTCGTCTACAATTTCGCGGAGCAACTCCACTAATTCATTATAGCTTTCTAGTTCCAGCATTCGGTCGAGCACTTGCTTCATTTCCTCCGAGACAAGTTCGGCCTGAGCCACGCTCGTGGCCTGCCATTTTTTGCTACTTTCAGTCTCATGCAAGGCGGATTCAAACTTTTGAAGAATTTCTTCTAGCTCGGGCATGGGGCTGCTGGCGATTTCTCGGAGCGGGTCGGCGATTCCTCGTTCTAATCGTTGCTTCAGTTCTTCGGTATCGACTCGATTGTTGGTTAGTTCGCGAACTATTTCCTCAAAGCCATCGGCAACGCCCAAAGTTTCGTGAGCCAGTTGCGTCACGTTTTGTAAGGCTCCGCTAATTCGCAGTCGATCGCGTTCTTGGCGTCTCTCTAGGTCTTCTTGGTTGGAATTTTCGGTGTCGGTAAGCTCTTCGCTTTGCTTGGCTGGCTCGACTTCGATACGAGCAAGCAATTCGGTAGTGCCTAACATTTTCTCATATATCGCTTCAAACCGCTGTCGCAATCCTAGCTCTCGTTTTTCAAGCAAGGCCCGCAACTCAGACGACGTCACGACATCGAGCAAAAATCGTTGGCTCGAGCCGACATGTGCCTCTTGCTGGAGATTATACGCATCGCGGGCTTTGAGAGAGAGAGTAAGTTGCTGCCCTGGCTGTAACGCGACGCGGCGATTGGCTGGTTCGCTTTCGTTTGCGGCCAAGTCAAAGTGGCCGAGTTCTGTTAGTTTTCGCCTTCCAGAAGGTTGAATCGCGAGCGGTCGTTCTTGTGGTACCTCTTTATCGATTTGATACTCAAACCAACTCGCTTCGATGCCATATTCGTCGGTCACTTGCCCAAAAAAGGGAATCGTCGCCTGGGGAGTGATTGCAGAGCTAATCCCTCGCAATTGAACTGAAACTTCGGGTGGCTGGTCAGGGATTGTCGAGACGACCACTCGGTAAGGCTCGCGATTAGCAACTCCCTCGTGGTCGAGCATCGAAATTAGAAGGACTCGGTCTTCGGAGCCCGTCTTGACATCGAAGTTAAAATGCTTGGGAGTCGCTGTCGAGATTATGCAGGGCAAGTCCTCTAGGCTTTCGAGGTCGTGAACGGTGACTTGCTTTAAGGCTTTGTTGACCTGGACCCGACATTGGGCGGCAGTGCCTTCGGGCACTTCGACTCGGCCGCTCACAGGGATCGATTGAGGCGCACGCTGCATGTACTCAGGAAATTCCGACTCGAAGGTCATCCGGATAATTTGGGGGCGCTCGACAACTCGCAATTTCAAGCCGCGAAGACGATCGTCGCCTCCGAGAAGATCGAATTCAAGATCTGCGACAACATTCTTGAAAGTGTAGCGGAATTGTTGGCCACGATCGCGACCGACAAGTGCTTCGCCTACTTTGGTCATTGTGTCTCGTCCACGACGGCCATCCGCCAAACGGTAGCGAATTTCGATCGACTCGGGAGCCACATGCCCGTCGCGAACCGAGGCTTCGACTTGCAGCTCAAAATCGTCGTCGCGAGCCACGTTGACTGTGCGATTGTCCTGCGGATTGAAACCGATAACCGTAAGTTCGACGCGTCGCGGCCAAGGAGCTTCGCCAAGCTGCATTCGACCTAGCCAAAAGCTAAAGGCCTCTTGCTGGAAAGAGGCAAAAGCAAAAATTGAAAGCAACAGGGCAATCGCAAGACCCGACTTCCAAAGTAACGGGCGAAAACGGAAGACATGGCGAAGCTTGATTCGTCGCATCGCCGTGGCAGCCACTTGCCCCGTATTTTGGAGCAGTTGGTTGTGCCCGAGCGGCTGGCTGTCCTTTGCCGTTCGATGTTCAGAAGCTTCGATCGTAGTGACAAGACTTTCTCCCAGTTCGGGGAAATTGCGTTCCAAGAGCAGAGCCAAACTTGAATTGGGAAGCCTTCGGAAGGTACGTGAAAGCAGAAAACGAACCGTCACATAAGATGTGGCCGCGAGAACGAGGGCCCACATCGCGACCCGAACGGCAGGCTGAGGTTCAAACGACCAGTCAATCGCTAGCCCGAGCCAAAAGGCAAGGCCGAACACTATGGCGATCGAAGCAAGTCCTTCGACCGCAACGTAGAGCCGTACCATCCAACGGAGCAGCGTAACTTTGCGAGTCACGGGCTTGAGGCTTGTCAATGGTAGAGTAGTGGTCGACATTTTTAAGCGAGTTTCATCAATCGGCGTAGGAACCATTCGAGGCAAAGGGCTCCACAAATAATGGCTAAAAGGTTTTTATTGAGGCGTTCGGTAAAGTCGTTGTCAGGCGACCCTCGGAGGGTTTTTAGCTCGGCTCGGCTTATAATTTGATCTGCCAGTGGTTCAAGCCCCTCGCGTCCTTCGACAGCCGAGGCGAGGGTTGCGTAGTATTGTCCTCCGGACTGATTTGCGAGTGCCGTTAACAAGGTCACGTTTCGGCGAGTTTGCTCGAACTCAAGGCTTGGCACCGTCACCTGAATGCGACGCACAAGCTGTTCGTCGAGGACCTCGGGAATTGGGAGTTCGATTCGATAGGAGCCCTCCTTGCGAACATTAAATTGTCCGACAAAGCTGCCGGGGCGATTGGGGTCGGCAGTCATCGCTAGGTTTTGACCTTTGCCGCGGGGATCGAGAACCCGCGCCGTCACGCGGTCCAGATGCAGTGGTTCACGGCTTGCTGTAGAAAGCTGCGCTCGGACGACCACTTCGTCGCCAACCGAGTAGCGATCTCGCTGGATTAACAACTGTCCGTGGGAAGAACCTCGCAGGAGTCTTCCTTGGCTTACATGGCGAATTAGCCGAGTGGTTAGGACTTCAAAATAGCGAACATCTAAACTGCGAAGCCGCCAGAGTTCGCCACTGCCCATGTAAAAAACTCGACCGCCGCCGTAGAAATGTTCTGCCCAGTAGACCGGTCGGTCGACAGAAATCCCTGCGTCGGGATCGCTATAGCGAGCCAACACACGTGCGCCCGGCTTGGGTCCTTTTACAGCGAAGCAGCCAAAAACGCCTTTGAACTCTGACCAGAGCGAACGGCTTTCGTCTGCCGAGTCGGCGAGCCAAAGATGGTCTGACTCCTCGCCTTCGCGGGAAAAAAGAATCGGCCAGGCGGTTTTCGATCCGTAAATGCCATCGTCGAGCAGTGTGAGCCGACGTTGAAACTCAACCGGATAGAGGGCACGGATCTTGCCGAGTTCGGGGCTCTGAACCCAACTCGAAGTGTGAATTGGCCCCGCCACGACAATCAATCCGCCTGCTTCTTCGGCCACCCAAGCTTCTAATAGATCTGCTTGCTGAGCGTCGAGCAGAGTCCAGTCGGGATCGAATGCCACAATGCAGTCGTAATCGTACAACGCTTCTTTGGTTTGAGGAAACTCCTCAAGAATTTGGTTGGCATCCTGAGAAATCCCCGGCTGTGCCGCTTGAAGCAGGATGTCAACCGTGGCGTGCCGATCTCGCCGCAACTGGTCGCGGAGGAAACGATAGTCTCGCGTTGCGCCACTGGCAATCAGCAAGACCCGGGTTTGCGTTTCGACGATTTCCATTTCAGCAGAGCGACTATTGTCGTCCGAAAATTGGTCGTCGGTGGGTGCGTGAATTTGGACTTCTAAAAGTAAGCGACCAACTTCGGCGGGTTCTATCTGGAAATGCAAGGGAATCAGTTGTTCGTCAGAGTCGAACGTAACTTCCTGCTGGCCAATCTGGCTAGCTGCCGTCGCGGCGGCGCCAGCTTCTCGGGCGAGCAGTTCCACTTGAACGCTGCGACCGGCAAACCCTTCGCCTCGGATGAGAGCTCGCACAGTCACGTTATCTTCGGGGTAAACTCGGGCCGGGACGTTAAGCTCTTGCACGCGCAGATTTCGCCTCGCCTCGGCGGAACCTACCCCTAGGGTGAAAATGGGAATTTCCTGGGGCTGAGTACCCTCGGCAAGAGATAAAGGCTCGGTGCCGAGGTTTTGTCCGCCATCGGAGATCAGAATAATTCCCGCCAGGGGGTGTCCGTCGTCGCGTAGGAGAGAATCTTTGATCGCATCGCCCAAGCGGGTCTCGACGCCTTGAGGCAGAAGCTGGTCTGCCCAGTTGGTCTCAGAAGGGCCCGTTTTTTGAGTCGGTGGATCTTTCTTGCCAGCCTCATCGGCTGTTGGAGCTAGGCGGGGCCAGCGGGCCAGGTGTCTGACTTCGGTGTCGAAAGCCGAAAGAGTGACCTCGTGTTGCTGGCGAAGCTCCGCAATCAAAGGGGAGTTGACCAGCGACTGACGCACGATTTCGTAACGAGCGGCTTTCTCGTTCTGTTCGAGGGTTTCGTCCTCGACCGACATGCTTTGACTTGTGTCGACAAGAATCGAGACTACCGAGTCGGTTACCACTTGCTGATCGACACGCCTTTCGAGGCCAAGAAAGAACAGCACCGTTCCGGCAAGAGCGGTGAGTCTTAACGCGGGGAGCAAAAATTGCAAAAAACGGTTCAACGGTCCACGTTCGCGACGATAGACCCACAGGACGTACAGCGCGAGAATCGCTATCAGCGAGCCTAAGGCGATCCAGAAGAAACGCGGCTCGTCGAACTGGCCGAGGCGTCTGAACTCATAAGCCACCAATTCGCGCACCTCGCCCCCTTCTTGGGGTGGCGTCGTTACGGCAAGCGGAAGTGATTGTAAGAACGTGAAGTTCATTCGTGTTTGGTTGGGGAATCTGGCGAACGGTTCGATCGCGGCTACGATTAAAAATTTAGTTTAGGTTTCTCTTTTTCAAACTCTTGAATGGTAACTGGTTCGGTAAGCAAGCCATTGTTCGGCAAGGAGGGTAGCCAGCAGCAAGTACAACAAGGTGTCGCTAAGGCGGAATCCGGCCAATTGATCGTCGTTGCTTGCCATCTGCGAGGCGAGCGAAAATTCGTAGTCGATTCCTTTCAGTCGTTGTGCCAAACCTGAGCGGTCAAGGTGATGTAAGTCACCCTCGCCGGGCGGCACATTGACGGCCACGTAACGCTGCTCGGGCTTGCCATCGCGTGGCTGCAATTCAAACTGCCAAATGCCGCTTACTTCACTCCGACCTGGGTTGACCAAATAGATATTCGACTCGTCCAGCGGAGACAACGCGATTTCTTGGCTTTCGTGCGTACGGGGGATACGCATACGCAGCTCCGGCTGATAGTCTGCCACGGGAAGTTCCATCTGTAGCTCGTCGCCGACGAGGTTGTGTTTCGATTGCCGACTTGTCGACGAAAGATAGCCAATAAGCTCGTTCGCGTAGACCGGAAAGACTGGATTCAGACTCAGATTGCTCCAGCTTCCCAGCTCGGTTTTCCCCGGCGAAAGTTTGCATAGCTGGAGCACCACGCGACCTTTGCCAAACTGGCGGTCGACGACCAATGGTGCGCCATTTCGCAAAGTAGCGAGGACGGTCGTCTCGCCGCTTTCGGGCAGTTGCCATGCCGGGTCGATCGCGTAGTAGAAAGCGACATTCACAACCGACAGAAAACTATTACGCTGCCCAGCAAAAACGCGAAATAGAGGATGGTTTGAAACTTCGAGGTCGGGCTTGGCGAGATCCGCATCGTTGAGCAATTGAGAAGGGACGTCGAGCGGAGCTGCCAGCAGTCCGGTGCCATCGCGATAGAGGCGTTCGTTGTAAAAAGCCTGCTGAACTTGCGGGCCAAGAAAGATTCCTAAGCCGCCTCCGTTTCTGACATAACCTTCTAATGCTTCGATTTCGGTGTCGTCGAGTCGTGCCACATCGAGCAAGCAGATTGCGGCAAATTTTTCGAGCTGGTCGTGTTTGCGGAGAAAACTGGGGGGCTCAACTTGCGGGCTCCAGCTTGGCTTGCTGGCTCCGCCGGGAGCGAGGGCCGTGCGCAGAAAAAATCCGTCGTCGCCTGCACGCGAACCATCGATCAACAAGACAGGAAACTTGCTTGGCACCTGGCAGGCAAAATAACTTACGTTGTCGGTCTCAAGCGAGTCACTTTCTAACGAGGCCTGGAGCTGATGGGCGCCAGCCAAGGGAAACGTAACGCGGAATCGTCGGGTGACCTCTTCGCCCGGCTTGATTTCGTCGAAGAGCACCGCCGGCAGTTTGTGCCCATCTTGAGTTACGCTCACCGCGACCGAAGAAGCAGGTTCGTTGCCGAAGTTGGTAACATTTAACTGAAACCAAGTTTCGACGCCCGCAGCTCGAATTCCTGCCTCGGGCTCTAGGCGTGTGACTGCCAGATTGGGGCGTGTTTCTTCCACACACTGAATCAAATGCAAGCTGGCCGCTTGATTTCGTAGCTGGCCAAGCATCTGTCGCGTTTGGGTGTCTTTGTCCCACTGATGATTACGAAAGTCGGAAATAAGATAAACGATGCGTGTTTCGTCTCCGCTAGCCTCGGGCAGAGAAAGAGCCGCTTGGAGTGCGTCGAGAGGTCTCGCGTCGGTTTCAGAAACTTGGAGCTTGTTCAAAAGCGACTGAACTTCGTCGGCCAATGGTTTATCAAGCGGTCGGTCTCCCAAATCAGGCTGGGCCCCGGCTGAGAGGTGCCTCGATTGCGAAAAACGTAGAAGCGTAAGTTTCTGTGGCTCGCTACGTACTACCGCTTGGGCAATAAGGCGATTAACGGCACGTTTGGCTTCTTTGAGTGCATTCGTTTGCCCCCAACGGTCGGCCATCGAGTAGCTGTCGTCCAAAAGAACAAGATGGTGCGTTGTACCTTGGCCGAGTAGGCCTCCCCAGTGCGAACGAAGAATGGGGCCAGCCAGCATAAAAACGATGAGTGCTACCGCTGCCGTGCGTAGCAAAAGAAGCAAAAGTTGCTTAAGGACAATCCACTTTTTATTCTTCCGCTGGCTTTCGAGAAGAAAATCCATGGCCGCCCAAGGTACGCGCCGATGCCGGCGCAAGTTGATCAAGTGGATCACCAGCGGCAAAGCAATCAGCGGTAATCCAATCGCTAATAGCGATTGAAACAGGAACGACACGGGATTTTCTCCTTAATGAATTCTTGCTGAATCAATCCGGCTGGATAAAAAGGCAGCCAACGCGGCATCTAATGGCTCGCTCGTACGAACCAGCGCATAGTCGACCGCATCGCGGGCACAGCCGCGGCGCAGTGTGGTCAAGAACTTTTCAACGGCGGCTAAGTACCCCTCACGCAGTGCCCGCGGATTGCACGTCATGTGGTTTGGTGTTTCCATTCCTTCAAATCGCGTTGGGCCTTCAAAAGGAAAATCCAATTCGTCATCATCCATGATATGAAGCACAAGCACATCGTGCCCACGCTGGCGGAGAAGCCGAAGCCCTCGCAAAACCGGTTCTACGTCGCCCAATAAATCGGAAATCAGAATCATCATCCCGCGACGAGGGCTTACTTCAACGATCTCGCGTAGAATCGCCCCGGTGTCGGTTTTATGCTGAGGCTCACTCGCGTCAAGTGCTTTGACGATCGATTTGAGATGCGTTTGCCTGCTGCGCATCGGAGTCCGAGCACGAATCGATTCGTCGAAAGCAATGCAACTGACCGTATCGTGTTGTCTGAGCAGCAAATAGGCCAAGCTGGATGCGACCGTGGCCGCATATTCATATTTACTCAATGGTCCCGAACCGTACTGCATACTCGCCGAGACGTCGACCATGAGTGTGCAACGCATGTTCGTGTCTTCTTCAAACTGTTTCACGTACAGACGGTCTTGCTTGGCCCAGACTTTCCAATCGACATGGCGCAGGTCGTCGCCAGGAGCGTACTGGCGGTGCTGCAAAAACTCAACTGATTGGCCGTAGTAAGGGCTGCGGTGCATACCGCTAAGCAGCCCTTCGACGATATGTCGAGCGCGTAGCTCTAGCCGACCAATTCGTCGTATCGCTTCAGGATGCAAAAATCGCTTGGAATCGGGCGTCATTGGCCAACTCGTCCTCCTGGGTTGGCGTAGACTTAAGTAAAGCGTCGATGATACTGTCCGAGGTGATGCCGTCGCTTTCGGCAGCAAAGTTGACCACAATTCGATGTCGCAAGACGGGCTTGGCGAGTGCTTGGATATCTTGAACCGTGACGTGCGATCGTCCTTGCATAAGTGCGCGAGCTTTGGCACCCACAATAAGAAACTGAACCGCTCGCGGCCCAGCGCCCCAGGCCAATTGATCGGCGACGATCTCAGGGATTCCTTCTTCGCCGACACGTGTTTGCCGCACGAGCGACAACGTGTAACGAATCACATGGTCGCTTACCGGGACCTGGCGAACTAAATTCTGGAGGGCCAGAATCTCTTCGGGAGCAACGGTCGGAATGACGGTATCCGATTGATTGGTGGTCGTCCGCCGTGCAACTTCAAATTCTTGATCAAAACTTGGATACGTCACCAAGACTTTGAACATAAATCGATCTTGCTGGGCTTCGGGCAGCGGGTAGGTGCCTTCTTGTTCAATCGGGTTTTGGGTTGCCAAAACAAAAAACGGATCAGAAAGCTGATGCCGCACCCGACCGACCGTTACTTGCCGCTCTTGCATCGCTTCGAGCAGAGCCGCTTGGGTCTTGGGAGGGGTGCGATTGATTTCGTCGGCAAGGACAATATGCGAAAACAATGGCCCTTCAAGAAAGCGAACTTCGCGTTGGCCCGTCGAACGGTTTTCCTCAATGATATCGGTGCCCGTAATATCGGCTGGCATCAAGTCGGGCGTAAACTGGATCCGACTAAACGAGAGATTCAGCGAGCGTGCAAGGGTGCTAATAAGCAGCGTCTTGGCCAAACCGGGCACGCCTTCGAGCATGCAATGACCTCGACTGAATAGGCTTATCAGCAATTGATCGATGACCTCGTCTTGCCCGACAATCACTTGCCCCAATTGCTGACGAATTCCGTCGACTGCGTTCGCCAGACGAGCAATCACCTCCTCGTCAGGAGCGTTTTCCTCAGAGTTATTCATTCCGTAATGCCAATTGTTTCGTAGGTGGTTGTTAATCAGAAGCTGCTATTGAACTTATCGTTGATAAACCGGCAAACAGGCTCGCTCTAGTTGCAAAATGATAAGGTTTAGCGAGGTCGTGTAAACCGGGCATACGTAGCCTTGTTTCCAGACCGTCACAAAGTTGTCGCCGATTTGTAGTTTCTCCGCCTCGGCTAGCAATCGTTTGCTAATCGCTTGCCGATAAGTTTCCCACTGTTCCCCTCCCTCGCGGTACATCACTTGGGCGTAGTAGAAGTGTGCATAGTGCCAATGTCCGAAGCTGTCGCGGTTGTTAGGCTTGAGATGCTGTTTACAGTACTTCAGCATGTTCGGGACGTAGTTGTCATCGTACTCTCCTGCGTTGTAGAGACAAGCGATCGCCGCCGCCGAAATTGCCGGGCGACTGCCCCCTCCCTTCGAGCTGTATTGCACACCGCCATCGGCATGGGTGCATTTGTGAATGTAATTAACGGCCTTGTCGATAATTTCTTTGGGAACCGGGATGCCCGCATTTCGACAACTGCGCAAACCTTGCACCTGGGTGATGGTCGTGGAGCCCTCGTCAAAGCCGTTTCCATCCTTCGAGCTGACATACCCCCAGCCTCCGGCAAGGGTTTGAGCACGGCCCGTAAATTCGACCGCCTTGGTCAAAACCGTCATCAGTTCGAGGCGACGTTCAAGGTCTTCTTCTTCGCCTAGCACTTGCGACAAAAAAAGCATCGCAAACCCGTGGCCGTAAGTGTAGCGCTCGTCATCATGATCTCCGATCAGCCCATTGTTCCGACTTCGGCGAGTCAGGAAATCAACTGCCCGACGAACATTCTCGGCATACAAGCCTTGGGTGGTGGTCGAACCTTCGCAAAGAAAGGCCAAACCGGCTAGCGAAGTCATCGCGGTCGGGTATCTCCCCTGAGCGGTCCAATGCCCTGCCTTGTGTTGCTGGTAGGCGAGCCAATCAAGGCCCTCGGAGACGGTTTTTTCTGTTTCGGCGTTTAGCGACGCGACCGCGGGAACAGCGGAGAGGCCTATCGCAAGCACGAGCAAGCAGACAAGCAGCAACCGGCAAAGGTCCTTTTTTGCCAAACAGCAAATCACCGAGTTGTAAAAAGTTGTGTAATTCAAAACAGTGTCTTCCAATTTCCTTTGATCGACGAAACAAGCGACAAACGCGAACCCTAGCTAGCCGGCCCCCAAAAGCTTGCGACCGATTCCTTGCAGTCCCTTGTGTCCATTTTGGGTACTTGATTTTATGTCGCCTACAGCCGGCGGTTCGGGAGGCCGTTTTTTGTCGGTAAATGCGAGTCGGATCGATTGGCTCGACATCTCGATAAGCACTTCATGGGCCTCTTCACCCGAAGCAGAAATCGCACAATAATTGCCTCGCGATGCCGGCAAAGCGTCGTCGCTGAAAAGAAGCCGCCCGGTTGCTTTTTCCAACATCAACATGCTGATGCCTTGCTGGCTACCCCGATTGCTTCGACGCGCAATATTTCCGACAAAGGCGACCACAGGCGCGTCGACGGGTTGAGAGAGGACGAACGATTGATGGTCGACCTCGGCAGGCCGCTTCCAGGAAGGCGCCCCTGTTTGTTTGTCGAAAACGTAGACCTCCCCATCCATAAGAAGATAGTCCACTCGATTCAGCGGCGTAACACGAGGGTTCATTCTTTGTGAAGAGGGTTTCTGAATTGCCAAGACAAATCGGTCAGAGCCGGCAAGCAAGTGGATTTGCTGGGCTTTCGGTGAGGCAATGATTTCTTGATCGACGATTCTGCGACCCTCGTGTGCGTCGATAATATGGCCGTGACCCCGGGGCTCAACCACGGCAACGTATCGTCCCATCGCAATATCAACTTTGGCAGCGGTCTCGAAGTCGTACCGCCAGAGCGTCTTTCCAGCAAAAGCATCGAAGCAAGAAAGTTCGCGTCGGCCATCGACGCGAGTGCGCCAGCGGATGACATTGCGGCCAATCGTCGCGAGCTGCTCTTCCCAAGGAGGAACTGAAACTTGGCTCACACTTCGACCATCAACGGTACTGAAAACCAAAGCATTACGACTCGAAGGAGGCACGACAAAAACGTAGTCTTCATCGCCATAGAGATCGCAGCCAGCAGGGACGTCGCTGCGTGTCCAGCGCACCTCTCCCGTCCGGGAGTCGACGCATGTTAATTTGTGTTGGTCCTGGAAAATACAGCTATCGCGAGTTAGTGGGCCGACCACACCAACCCACTTTCCATCGACTTGAGCCCGAGACGAACGAAAACTCCCTGGACGGTTGCCTTGTTGCGCACCACGAACGCGTATCGGTTGGTACGGCACGCTAAGCGTATTGGTTACTTCTTTTCGCCAGAGGGGCTCACCGTCAGAAGCCAAAGTGTCGAACGCAGCCAATTGTCGACCAAACGAAACGAGCAGCAAATTCCCCCGAGAGACCGCATAGACCTGGGTCGAACCGATTCCGCGCATCCGTTTTCGATTGGCTAACGAGGCTCGGTAGAATTCGTTTCCGAAGCTGTCGTAGACCACCACTTCACTTTTAATCGGCGAAAAAACAATGTTACTACGTCCCAAGACTTCGTCGCACCGTTCTAAACGTATCCCCCATTGCGAAGCTACCATGTTGTTCACAACTCGGTCGCGCTTCGGAGATATCTTTGACACCTCGACTTTGCCATAAGGCCATGTTGCATTGCCTGCGTCGGCCCCCCACTGCTCTAAGCATTCGTTCCCCGTTTTTCCTTCGAGACAAATAATTCCAGCCAAGCTGCCGCGTAGCTGCTGGTCGAATGGAAACGCCAACCGAGGCAAATTTGCTTGGTGCAGAGCAAGCGAACAAAGGGCAACCGCTTCGGCATGAACGGTTCCCAGAATTCCTTCGATACCCGACTCGGTCAACCGCAAAAGAAGCTGCTGCGACTCAAGTGTCTTCCCCTCTTCGGCATAATGTTTGGCTAGCTTCAATACGACCGAGAGCATCCCTTCAAGATTGCCCATACACTCGACCAACCGCCGATGCTCGCCTGTTCCCGATTGCTTAGGGAGTTGGTCGATTACCTTCTGGAGCAACACAGCAATTTGTTCTCGTTCAGGGCCACTCGCTTGCTGCCAAATTGCAGACGTTTCTGCCCGCAACCAGCGGGAAAGCTCCACCTCGTGGTGACGCCCAAGACTCAAGAATCCGCTCGCGGCATGGTCTCCCTCAAAAAGCAACAAGCAAACTTCAAACGCCCCCACAGGGTCTCCAATTTTTAGCCGCCCGTGTGCTTCGAGTCTTAACAGCGTAAACTGGCTACTTTCGGAAGAGTCTTGAAGTTTTCGCAGCAACGGTAACTGATCGCGGAAGGTGGCGAAATTTTCGTCTAATGCGATGACCAAGGCTTCAATCAAGACTTCTTGAGTTCGCAAATCTTCTGGCGACGATTGGTAGGCCTGTTGAAGCAAGTCAATCGATTGCGAAATTTGTCCCTCGTTGTAGGCGATCTCTCCTAAGGTTCGTAAAGCTTCTGAATCGGTTGGGTCCTTGGCCAAGAGTTCTTCAGACGAATTTCGCAGAACATCAATTTGATCGAAACGGTCGAGAAAGTGCCCGTTTTGCGACAAGACGGCTCCCTTGTGGCAGACAAGATTCCCCAGGACTTGGCCATCGCGTGCGATCGCGCGATCGACAATCGTCCCTAACTCCATATCAACAGCCACCACCTCAGCCGACGATAACGGAAGAAAGTATTGTCCCTTGCTGAAAAAACCTCGCCCCGTCGGCGTGCTCTCTTCAGGAAGCTCTATGCGGACGGATTCCCAGACCGGCTCTCCATTGGATAGTCGAACTGCGGTGAGATCGCGACTCCCAACGAGCAAGACTCGGTCTTGATGAACACCCGCGACAAACAAATGTTGTTCGCGATTTTGCTTCCAAAGCAATTTGCCAGTCGACAGATCAAGGCAATGTAAATAATTCGATTCGGGTGGGGTCAGTACGACGCAACCATTAGCGATCGTAGCGACGCTATCGATCCATCGAATCTCGTTGGACTGGCTCTGATTGCGGTGCGTGGTGAAGGGCGTTAAGAGCGTTTGGTTGGTTTGATAGCGATAAGCCCAGGCAAGAGCGTTTTTCGCCAAATCCACTCCTACCACAACTCCAGCGCCCGTCGGGCAGACTAAGATTCCATCTTCGTAGGAAGGCACCGAGGCCTGCAAGCGGCGTCGGGGATCGTGCAGAATTCCGTTCTCTAAGTTTGCCAGTTGTTGGCGAGATAGCAACTTGCCGGTCAACCGATCGACCGCGACCAGATAGACGGCACTCTTTATCTCGACCAAACAGTAGAGCGATTCTCCGACAGCCAAAGGAGAACCAAGAAAAAAGGCTCCTTCAAAATCGCCTTGGGCAGCAGCGCCATCGATTTCCCAAACCAGCTTGCCTTGGGTCGCTAGATCGAAAGCACACAGCCGATTGGTCCCGCCAGAGCCCACAGTCGACGGGTGCCCGTTCCTAAACCGTACCGCGAATCCTTCGTAGCCGTTCGACGAAGGAAGCGAAAGATCGCGGATAACGTAAACACGCTGGCCATCGCTGCTAAGGCTATTGTAGAGGCGGTCTTCCCAAATCCGATTCGAGAACGATCGGGTTGGCCGCACTCTCGATCCGTCTTCTGGGTTGTTGCCGGGGGCGCTAAGTAGGGTCTTGAACTCGGGCACACGTTGCGGCTCGACTTGCCAGATAAATTTTCCCGTCTGAAAATCGACTGCTACCAAGTTGTGCGCCGAGCGAGTGATAATGAGGTTCTCAACGGCTAGCGGAGTAGCAGCAACAGGAACCGGCTTTTGTCCGCGTATTCGATCTGCCAAGAGATCGCTGTGCAGGGCTTCCAAGCGGTGATGCGACAACAGCCGGGCCTCCCAGCGAACGCGCATATGGGGCAGGCCTCCCGCTACTTGTCCATTTCTCGCAGCGTTGCCTCCAAAGGTCAGCCATTGATCTTCTGGCACGATCGCCTGAATTATCGGAGTACCAATGGTCTGCTTGAGCCAGTCGAGCGGATGTTCGCCCATTTGGTCTAGCCGAAAATCGTTGCCTGCAATGTTTACGCTTTTGTATCCCTCACTCCGAAGATTTTCGATCAACTTTTGCGCCCGCGGCTGATCGTCCATCGCGAGCCAACTGCAGGCGGCCATGATCGAAAGCTGAGGTTGAAAACGCCTTGCCGCCTCGGGAGTATCGAGGAGCTGTTGGTAAGCCAATGCCGCAGCAAAGTGCCGCCCTTGGTCTGCCTCGTTCGCAGCCATCAGCAGGGTGGCTTCAAAACCAGCTGGCGTGAAGAAGTACCGCAGGGAGACTTGTTCTAAGGCTTCGACATCTCCAGATTCCACGGCCTTGCGCAAATTGCGACGCGCTACCGGCGCAAATGTTGTCTCGTAGGCTTCACGACCCTCGGGAGGCAAGTCTCTGAGAATCTGCCGGGCGGTTTCCTTGAGCCCAACATACTCTTCTGTGCCTTCGAGCTTAACGAAGGCATCTTCTTTGCTAGGATTGAGCAATTCGTCGAGAAAACGGATAGCCCGAGTGAACTCGCCTTTTGCAATGTGCTTTTTGGCTTGATGAATTCCTCGAGAAAGCAGGCGATCGGTCGGCAGGAATACGCCCCAGTACTCTTGTTCGCCATTTCCGAGTGCAGATGCGCCCGGCTTGGCCTGAGCCCAGCAGAGCGAACCAGCCGCGCAAACGGCTAGGCAGGCAATCAGCGAGCAGATGCGCAGCGGCATGGGTACATGAGCGTTTTTAACTAACGCAGGCATTGATGGACCGTCCTTTCTCCTTCTGCCAGCATCCTGATGCCGAAAAGGGCCGACCAGAGCTAGTCACAGCGACATACGACTGGTAATTGGCATAGCAACAGGCTGCGACACCTAACTTGGAAGCTGGAC
>JAJRUA010000030.1 GCA_024278035.1 Planctomycetota bacterium
ATTCCACCCAACGCCTCTTCGAGCGAACGCGTCGCCTGCCCATCGGCGGGGGTCGGCTGAAACCTGAGCACGGAGAGCGATTCTTGAAGCAAGTCCAACCACTCCAAAGGCGTCGCTTCCTCGGGCAGCCGATCGAGCGCTTCGGCAAGCATTTGGAAAGCGGCGAGCGCTTCGGGCGCGGCGGAGGTGAGCGGCGCACGGTTCTCTCCTTCGTTGGCGCCCCGGTCGGCGAGCGTCTCTGCTTGCCGAAGCAGGTAACGTCGTCCGTTCGGAATCAGCAGTTCACGCACAAACCACTCCGCTGCCGCACGCTGTGTTGGGTGTTTTGTACCGACCGTTGATTGATCGAATTCAGCCAACTCGTGGCGAGTGAGCAGAGTGATTAGCGAATCGTAGCTCCAGTCACTCTGAACAATCTCCAGCAACTGGCGTATTGCCGAGACGATCGGGGCCGAGCCTAGTCGGGGACTCGTTTCTACCGCGAAGGGAATGCCGTACTCGTGCAACACACCGCTGATTCGCTCGCTCCGATCGGGCCAGCGCCGCGCAGCGATAACAATGTCCCCAGGCTTGGCGTCTCCCGCGGCAAGCGTCTGTTTGATTCGCTTGGCAATTCGCCGCAGTTCATCTTGCTCGTTCGATCCAGCAACGATTTCTATGCCACGAGAGGAGCTTTTTTTTGGGGGGGCCTCCGCCATGTCCTCAAAGAGCCCGTCCTCAAAGAGAAAGCCTCTCAACCGTGAAATTGCGGCCGGACGGGGGGGCCGCTTCCCCGCTACCTTAGCACGTTCTACCGGATGTTCGTCAAAGCGCTTTTCCCAAGCCTCCGCTTCGATATCTTCTGCAATTCCAATAAGGGCCTGCTCGGTAGCGGCGATAAGCCGATCGAGTAGGCGAGATTCAAGGGGGGAAAGTTCTTTCGGCTGCCAAGGAACCACGAGCAGACGCAGCGAAGTGGTCTCGCCAACGAGTTCAGCGGCTAGCGACAATCGCTTGGCGGTGTCGACCAGGTGGTGCCGCTCGAGTTGGCGAGAATAGCTGGCGTAAAGACGCCCGATTGCCGCACCGACGGAGCCCTCCGTTCGGCGGAGCCTGTCGCCGATCGCTTCGACGGGTTCGCCGAGCAAACGAAGTTGCTCTATCCGGGTCGCAAGCAGGTTCAACAGGCCGGGCGTGCCGGCCAGAGCGGCGAGCGGACCCAAAGAGCCACTTGGTTCTGCCGCAGCGACAAGATCGGCAAGGAGGGACCGTTGCTGAACGGTCGAAAGAGGTCGTGCCACCCGGGCCGAGACAGGGGCAGAAGCCCCAAGGATCGCGTCGGCCGTTTGGCGCAAAGTACGAACGCCCGGAGCCAGCAGGGCGGGTGACAAGGCAAGAAGCCGCCGGCGAGTCACAGCGATAGCTGCCCGGTTTGGCGCGATCCATATCCGGCTGCCGAGCCCGCCTCCTTGCAGCGGATAGGGTTCCTCGCAAAAGTCCGCGACGTATTCCTCAGCGAGCCAAAAATCGGCATCTCCAGCGTTCTCACCCAAGATAAGCTTGGCTAGGCGATGCTGTGAAGTGGCGTTGGACAAAGCGTGGAAGTTCCTCTTGGAGGTGAAAAAAATGAGCGGACTGGTGCTAGCCGTAGGCGGAAGCCGACGGAGATGGGCGAATAGGGCGACGGGACCGTCGGCTTCCGCCTACGGCTATTACAACGCCCTCTGGCTGGGCGATTCTCCTCAATAAACGTAGTGCTGGTGAGCGTGTTGCCGCGGAACCCCGGTTTTTCGCCGAATCCCTCTCGGTTTTGCGGCAACCCGCGTCCTGTTGGTTGACAGCAAGCCAGGATACCGTCTACAGTCAGAGTGGAACAGCGAAGGCGATTCTAGCGCTGGAGATGTAAAACGAGACGCATCGGAAGCGTCTCCTCGCACGCACACTAGACAAGCCGGACTGGTTGAGTCGGCCTACGAATCGCCCCTGACGGACTTTTTTTACGAGAGGCTTATTCTAAAGCGTATTAGAGAAGCGTTATCGCCCGATCGGGCGTCCGCGTTGTTTTTCTTATCTTTTTTTGTTTTCCCCTTTTTTGTAGAGGTACCCCCCATGAGAACGTCAAAGCGTTCGCAACGAGGTTTTACCCTCGTTGAACTGTTGGTCGTGATCGCGATCATTGGCATCTTGGTCGCCCTGCTATTGCCGGCCGTCCAAGCAGCCCGCGAAGCGGCCCGTCGTAACTCGTGTCTGAACCAGATCAAGCAGCTTGCTCTGGCTCTGCACAATCACCATGACGTGCGGAACGCGTTTCCGCTCGCCTCGAGTCGCCCCATCTTTGGTGCAGCAGGCACTCCGCAAGCTTATGCCGGAGCTATGGCCGGCGTTGGAAGCCTGCCGACAATTCCTGTCGATGGCTACAGTTGGATCACTCGCTTGCTCCCCTTCTTTGAAGAGAATGTTCTTTACGACAAGATGCAGGACCAGACCAACCGTTTCCAGTCGGATCCGTGGAACCCGCTCAACACGCTGTCGGCTGATGACGGAACGACTCCGTACAACCTCAGGACCAACCCCTACTTCTGGGAAACTAAAATTGAGGTTCTCCTTTGCCCCAGCCGTGACGGGGACGATGAAGCGGGACTCGTCGTGTCAGGAGACCTACCAACAGGTTCTAGGCCAGCCGCAGGCAACTATGTCGCCCTGCCCTCATCGCATTACGATGTCCCGGGCGGCTCAGCCCCTACTAGTTTGGCTACGAACCCCCCGCCTGCTATGGGCAACGCCTTGATGGGCGACGACTGCAATACGGGAGCCTACTGTGGCAACGGCATTCTCGCCATGCCCGGTGTCACTGGCACCACAGTAACGAAGAAGGGACGTAGCTTTGCTAGTATGACGGACGGAACAGCCAAGACGGTTGTCTTCACCGAATCACGCGAACAGCAAGTTAGCTCTTGGTACAGTGGCACCTCGGCTTACGTCGTCGGTGTCTGGCCCGGACGCCAAGGCGCTAGCGCCCAGCTCCCCATAGGGAACCCTGGCGGTGCCAATACGGCAGGTTTGAGGGGAACGTGGACATGGAATAACATGGCCGCACAGTTGGCCCTCAACCAAGGTTCCAACCGATCGACACAGGCAGATCAGGCGGAGTACTACTGCAATGGTATTTTCCCACATACTGACAGTAGCAGTGGCACACGGCGTTGGGGCCCGAGTTCTCTCCACCCGGGCGTTGTTCTGCACGCCTACGGCGATGGCCATGCTGGCAAAATCGCCGAGGACATTGATGGGGATACTTATATCCACCTGATCACTCGCAACGGTCGCGAGCCGATCGATGAGAACAAGTAACAGTTCTTGCGGTTAATTTGACACGACACACCGCGGCGCCCCCCTGGGTCGTCGCGGTGTTCTTTGCGCCTAAAGGAAAGAACGAATTAGACGCGGATGAACGCGGATAAAAAGGATTGACGCGGATGAAAACAAGCCTTTATCCGCGATTATCCGCCGTATCCGCGTTCATCCGCGTCTAATTCTTCATTCCCTTCCCTATTCAAGCCCCTTGCAACGGGGCGGCGAGGCTGAGACGATACGGGTCTCCGTTGCCGCCGTGGCGGAATTGGCAGACGCGCATGGTTCAGGTCCATGTTCTCGCAAGAGAGTGGAGGTTCGAATCCTCTCGGCGGTACTTTTACAATGTCACACGCTTTGGGGTGGATGATCCATTCGAGGGTGGAAGCCGTTTTCTGTGGACGGTTTAAGCTATTCGTGAGCCGGGGCGTCCTCGGCCCCAGCAGCCCTTGCTTCTCGTCTTGCTTTTCTCATGCGAATCCTCCGATTTCTTCCCGCTAACTCCGATTCTCCCACTTACGGCATCGAACACCCCGATTGCACGGTAACTTTTGCCAAAGGCGACCCCTTCACGGGTCTCACCGACACAGGCCAACCCGCCACTGTCGGTCAGCTCCTCACGCCGATCGTCCCCACGGCCGTCCTCTGTATCGGCATGAACTACGCCGCCCACGCCGCCGAAGGAGGTCGCGAGCCTCCCGTACGCCCCGTCTTGTTCATGAAAACCCCGTCGACAGTACAGCATCCGGGCGGTCCGATCGAATTGCCACGACGATTAAAAAGCACGCGGGTCGATTATGAAGCAGAACTGGCGGTGGTAATCGGCAAGAGGTGTAAAAACGCCACCCGAGAAAATGCCTTGGATTTTGTCCTCGGCTACACGTGTGCGAACGATGTCTCGGCTCGCGACTGGCAACGGGGCGGAGGGGGCGGCCAATGGTGTCGCGGGAAGACCTTCGATACGTTCTTACCGCTTGGACCTTGCCTCGTAACAACAGACGAAATCGCCGACCCCAACGACTTGGCGATTTCGACGACCGTCAGTGGCGAGCGAATGCAAAACGCTCACACATCGGACATGATTTTTGATGTGCGAACCCTTATCGAGTTTCTCAGCGCCAGCACAACGCTCTTGCCGGGAACGGTCCTCATCACGGGCACGCCCCAAGGCGTCGGTTTTGCCCGCAAACCACCTCGGTTCCTTCTTCCCGGTGACGAAGTAACGGTCGAAATCGAGCGGATCGGCAAGTTGACCAATCCCGTGGTAGAAGAAGCGGCGAAAGAGCTAAAGCACTGGTCACTAGAGTAGGCAACGCCCGAGGTCGACAGAAAGATGCGTCGGTCACTAAGTTCATCGGTAGGCTTACGCCCACCGCTCGCCAATCATTGCCAGTTCTGGCGTTTTTACTAGCGTCGATTCGCGTTTCTTATTGACCGATGCATGAGGAAAGCGACAGGCCGACCAACGGAAGGCCGGGTTGAGCAGGTGGATTCGAGCGCCGAGGGTAAAGTTGCTAGTACATCCATCAATAGTGATTTCTTTTTGTTGGGAGCGGTTATTATTGCTCAGCCGCGCCGGGGTTTGAACACTACGGTCGAGAGCGGTGGAAGCGTGATTTCGATCGACTGTTGGCGTCCCTGGGCTTCGCGGGTGGTGGCCATCACGCCGCCCGAATTGCCGATGTCGCTGCCGCCAAAGTAGGTCGAGTCGCTATTGCTAATCTCCTCAAACCAACAGACCTCGGGCACACCAAGTCGGTAGCCATGGCGGGGGACGGGCGTAAAGTTGCTCACGGAGATAACATAGTCCGCCGGGTCTTTGGCTCGGCGGATGTAGGCCAGAACGCTGTCCTCGTGGTTGTGGCAGTCGATCCACTCGAAGCCTTCGGCATCGAAGTCCACCTCGTACAGAGCGGGCTCGCTTCGGTAGAGATGGTTCAGGTGAGCGACGTAGTTCTGCAAACCTTGGTGTGTGTCCCACTGTAACAAATCCCATTGGAGCGATTCGTCGCAGTCCCACTCTTTCCACTGGCCGAAATCGCCTCCCATGAAGAGCAATTTCTTACCCGGGTGGGTCCACATGTAGCCGTACAGTAGCCGCAAGTTGGCGAATTTCTGCCAGAGGTCGCCCGGCATTTGATCGATCATCGACCCTTTGCCGTGAACCACTTCGTCATGCGAAAATGGCAAGCAGAAGTTTTCGGTGAAGGCGTAGATGAGCGAGAACGTCAGCTCGTCATGGTGGTACTTGCGGTGAATTCCCTCATGCTTGAAGTAGCGGAGCGTGTCGTTCATCCAGCCCATGTTCCACTTGAGACTAAAGCCGAGGCCACCCAGGTAGGTCGGCTTAGAGACGCCGCCCCACGAGGTTGATTCTTCAGCGATGGTCAGCACGCCTGGGTGGCGAGTGTGGACCTGTTCGTTGAACTCCTTGAAGAAGTCAACCGCTTCAAGGTTCTCTCGACCGCCAAACTTGTTGGGCACCCAATCGCCCTCTTCGCGGCTGTAATCGAGGTAGAGCATCGACGCCACCGCATCGACCCGCAAGCCATCAATATGGTACTTGTCGAGCCAGAAAAGGGCGTTGGTGATGAGGAAATTGCGAACCTCGTTCCGGCCGTAGTTGAAGATCATGGTGCCCCAATCAGGGTGCTCGCCCTGACGGGGATCGGCGTGTTCGTAGAGGGCCGATCCGTCGAACTCTCGCAGGCCGTGCTCGTCTTTGGGAAAGTGAGCCGGCACCCAGTCGATAAGCACACCGATGCCCGCTTGGTGAAGCGTATCAACAAACGCCATCAGGTCGGCCGGCGTGCCGTAGCGGCTTGTAGCGGCGAAGTAGCCGACGGTTTGGTAGCCCCAGCTTCCTGTGAACGGGTGCTCGCTGACGGGCATCAGTTCAACATGGGTGTAGCCCATCCGATGGCAGTACTCCACCAATTGCGGAGCGATTTCGCCATAGCTGAGCCAACGATCGGGCTCCGAAGGGTCACGCTTCCAACTGCCGAGGTGCATCTCGTAGATGCTCATTGGCGCGTCGAGAGCGTTGCGATTCTCTCGCTCGGCAAGCCAATCCCCGTCACTCCACTGGTGTTCTGAGAGATCGGTAACGATGTTCGCTGTTCGTGGCGGCACCTCGGCGGCAAAACCGTACGGATCGCATTTTTCAACAACACGGCCTCCCTGCTGTTTGACAGCAAACTTGTAGAGCGTGCCCACTTTCATTTCCGGAAGGAATAGTTCCCAGATGCCGCTCGGAAGCCGTTTGCGTAGCGGATGCGAGGTTGGCTTCCACCCGTTGAAGTCGCCGACGAGTGCAACCCCCTCGGCATTAGGAGCCCAGACAGCGAAATTAACTCCCTTCACACCGTCGATCTCACGCGGGTGAGCACCAAGACGTTCGTAGGAATCCCAGTGCGTCCCTTCGTTGAGAAGGTGCAGGTCGTAGTCGGTCAGGAGCGGATCGAACGCGTAAGAGTCGTGCATTGTCTGTAGTCCGCCTTCTTGATCGGTAACTCGAAGGAGATAATCGGTGTTTTTGGCCGCATTCAGGCCCTCTGCATTCAGCCCCATCGCACCATCTTCGACAGGGCAGATGGCTTCGTATAGCCCTGCGGGATGGATTTTTCGCATGGGCCGTGAGCGACCGTGGGACGGATCGACCACCCAGGCCCGCTGGGAATCAGGCAAAAAAGCCCTGACAGCCAGGGCCCGGCGGCCATTTTCGACCACTTCATGAGGGCCGAGAATATCGAACGGGTTCTCATGACGGCCCTGGACAAGGGCCCCAATCGCATCAAGCGAGACTTGGGTACGCACGGCGGGGAGGTTCCTAGAAGCAAATGCCCAGAAGGCGGGGAGGGCGATTCTGAGGCGTGGGGAGGGGAAGGGGGAGCAGCGATCAGCTAGACCGCTGCGGCAGCAAGGTCCGGGGTGGGTTCATCCCGCGCGAACCGCACGGTGCGACGGGATCGACCCGAAGAGACGATCACCATCGCTGGCGAGTCGGACTGCCCATCGACAAACCGGGCTTGTCTTCCCGATGGTGTTCGGCGGAAGTGAGGGGCTGGTACGCGACGGTGAGAGACGGTGCTGCGGGAGGCCTCCTTCGTCGGAACGTCAAAACTCGCCGGAACGTCAAATCGCCAAGTCCGGCAGCGGACTTCGTGGAAGGCGAGCGCCCGATCGACCCGCTGCCAGAGGTCGGCATTTCGTACGGGGACGAGCTTGCCGAAGCGTTCCCAACGCCAATGGTTATTGCGCCAATCGGCAAGACCGCGCTGAACCCCACGAGCGATCGAAGTGCTTCGGGTGACAAGCGTCACGTCCGACGGTTGGTCAAGCGCCTCAAGGCCACGAACCAGGGCGATTAGCTCCAGTCGTTCGGGCCCACCGTCCGGCTCCTCATCGCAGGCGGCAATCGTTTCGTCGGTATCGGTTCCATGCAACGCAAAACGCCAACGACGTCTTGCGTCGGTTACTTCGCCTTCAGCGATCAGGACGTAGCTAGGACGGGCAGCCAACATATCGGTTTACGCTCGCGGAGAGCGTCGTACGGGAAGCGGGGAGGTGGGCCTATTTAAGCTATCGGCAAACTGACCCCATTCGCTTTACTCTTCCTGGACCACCCACTCCTCCTTTCTTGCGGAGTTGTTTTTTTTGGGGGGGAGACGTGAACGGCTACAACCAAGGCCAAGGCGGATGACATGAGGTTCGCTTGCCATTTTTTCGCCGGCTTGTAGGGCGAGTTATGTTTGTAGGGGCTCTCGACGTGCGGGATTCCGCAATCGGAGGGTGATATTCCACCCTGCTCTCCCTGTGCCAACGTATTTTTGCGAGGAGCCCTCCCCTCTTTCTTTTTTGTAAATGGAGTCGGTGAAGCAATGCAATTCGAACTCTCCTTAGTTGATTCTGGACAAATCGAGTCGGATCAATTTTGTCTAGCACTAGCCCGTCAGCAAAAAGAACGTCCGCCGCTGGGGCAAATTGCCATCGAAGAAGGCATCCTCTCCCCACGCGATGTCCGCGATATCCTGGTTACTCAGCGACAATCGGACCATAGCCGCTTTGGCGACGTAGGAAAGCGATTGGGCATCCTGGATCGGCACCAGCTCGCGGAGTTGTTACATATTCAAGTCGAAAGGCAACGTCCGCTGCTTGAACATCTTGTGGAACTGGGGGCCCTCACGCGAGAGCAAGCGGCCGATAGCCGGGCCGATTATAGGGACGACAGAGCGCTTATGATCGTATCTCGCACGAGAGAAGCAACGCCGATGGCTTGATCGTGTTGGATTTCCCCCGTGCCGGGAGGGCCCGGCTATAGCCTGCCCTCAATTTTTCGGTAAAACGGGGGCGAGGAGGCACTACGAATCGGCTCGGTCGATCGCTTCGTCCATCATCGCGGGCAAATCACGCACCGCACGGGCGTCGGCGGCGATTCTTGGGTGGACGAACACTCGGACTCGTTTGACGTAATCGTCAAATTGCTCTCGGGCCAGTGTGCGAACCATCGGCGAGATTTCTCCAAGGCGGCGATAGACGCCCGTTTTAGGGAAACTGACTTCAATGTCGAACTCGACTTCGAGTTCTGCTGGCGGGGCATCGATGAGCACCTCGTGCGGGGCAACGACGCGGCCGAATGTGCGGCTCATCACGGCGGTCAGTTCCTCCGCACAGCGGACGAGCCAGGGATAGGGGCGGCGTGCGAGGCGACCGTACAGTTCGGGATCCTCGAACAAGCTACACTGCGTGAGCCGCTTGTAGAGACGGCGCGACGGGCCGAAGAGGCTGTCCAAGAGCTCAGCCGCAGGACCGTCGCCGGCGGCTTCAGTAAGGGCTTCGACGAATGGACCTTCCGTCCTACGGAAAAGCGAATCGAGATCGACGTTGCGATGGGCCAAGTAAAACGCCCGCTGGAGCATGGCCGTCGCCGAGCGAACGGCATGGTGCCAGTAAACTTCGCTGAACATGACGTAGCGGGCGAAAACCATCATCTCGGCGGCCGTTTTTCCTTTTTCCGTGATCGCAATGCCATCGCCCGCCGCGTTCAAGCAGAGGCTGCGGATGAGCCGCGAACGATCGAAGTGCTGGCCGTAGGGAACGCCCGCATGGAGGCTATCACGAACAAGGTAATCGGCCTTATCGACATCAATGGGCCCCGATAGGAGGGAGCGGAGGGTTCTGCCTCGCCGGTCGGTCGGTTTGCCCGAGAGCATCGCCACCACGTCGCGGGGCTGGATGCCCCAGTCTTCGCGAAGCGTGTCGGCGATTTCGCCTTCGAGCAAAAAACTATTGGCAAACAGTTCGTGGTCAGGCACACGTGGCAGGCAGATATCTTCGATCGGGTGGCAATAGGGCCAGTGCCCCAGGTCGTGCAACAATGCGGCGACGATGAGTAGCTCGCCATCTTCGGGCCGAATCAATGCGGAAAAACGATCGTCGCTTGCCAAACTTTGGAGGTACTCAAGCGTGACCCGATAAACGCCGAGCGAATGTTCGTAACGGGTGTGGTTGGCGGCAGGATAGACGAGGCCAACAAGGCCAAGTTGGCTGATACGCGTAAGACGGCGAAACTCGGGTGTGTCGATGAGCTGCCGAACGCGCGGCGTCATCGGCACATCGATCCCGGGCGGGATACGCACCAACCCCGTGCGGCCATGGAGGCCAACAATCTCCGGAATATCAAGCAACGTCGTCACGTTTCTATCCAGTTAAAAGAAAAAATTAGACGCGGATTATTAAAGAAGGGGCCCGAAAGTTTAGTCTCGGGCGTCTCCATCCACTTGCTAAGCCGGGTCTTCCGTTGGTCGGCCTGTCGCTCTCCTGATGCATTTGGCTAGATTCCCGCCAAACGCTCATGCAGTTCGGAAGTCACTTGTACCGCACGGGAGCGAATCGCTGCTTCGTTGCATGAAACCACCAGTCGATCACGTAGGCACCACTCGCCGCCGATCATTACGTGCCGAACGTACTCAGGACCCATTGCGAACAGGACGTGACCGGCCAAGTTCTCGGAGTTAAGCGGGGTGGCTGGACAGTAATCCGTAAGAACCAAGTCCGCCACCGCACCGACCTCCAATTTCCCCAATTGCACCCCAAGGCAGTGCGAAGCGAATCGAGCCGACTCGGCGATCATCTCCAGCGGGTTGCCAAACGGCAAGGGAACTCCCGCATCGTTGCTCTTGAACTGGGCCGTCCGGGCTTCGCGCCACATGTCGGCACCAATGCCGTCGGTCCCCAACAGGATCGGTGGATCGATTTTTGCGACCGGCGTGTATCCAACGCCGTTGTTCATGTTCGAGTTGGGGTTGTGTGCCAAGGTAATCCCCCATTCGTTCTTGCCAAGCCATGCTATGTCTTCGGCGGAGAGATGCGTGCAATGCGCAAAAATGGTGTTCGGCACCTCCAGCAAACCCAACTTCTGGAATCGTTCGAGGAGTCCGCAACCGGCGGCTTTGCGAGTCATGATTTCATCGGCCGGATCCTCGGCAACGTGAATATGCACACCCACGCCCAACTCGGATGCCAAGGTGGCGCACTTGGCGAGTGCAGCATCACTGAGCGTAAAACTCGCATGGGCCCCTACCATTCCCGCAAAGCGCCCTTCCGAACGAGCTTGGCAGGATTCGATGTACCGCCGGTTCTCGGCTAGTCCTTGCTCGGCCTCGTCGCTTCGGTTGCGATCGGTGGTTTCGTAGCACATAACCGCCCGACAACCGACTTCGGCGATGCCCGCTTCGAGCGCCGTAAGGCTCCCTTCGATTGCGTTGGGCGAAGCATGATGGTCAATCAGTGTCGTCGTGCCACAACGGAGTGCGGCAAGCGCTCCGACTTGGCCACAGGTTGTCACACTTGGGAGGGTGTGGGCACGGTCCAAACGCCACCAGATGAGTTCGAGAATCTCTGTGAAGTTTTTTGGTGTTCGGGGCGGGCTTGGCATACCAACGGCCAAGGCCGAGTAAAGGTGCGTATGGCCATTGACGAGTCCCGGCATCAGCACCGCGCCATTGCACTCAACGATTTCATCGTCTGGTTCAGCGACTACGTCAGAGCCGACCGACCGAATGATGCCATCCACCACACGCAGGCAGCCCGCTCTTACCGTAGCGGGGGAGAACTCGACGAGCAGGGCGTTACGGTAAAAAATTGCCATTACAAAAGATCCAAAACACCAGTTCGCTGATTAAAGTCTTCGATCTGGCGGTCCCAATCGTCGACTTGTGCAAACGTACGCTCCCAAAAATCAGGCTGCCAAAGTTCGCGAAGTTCGTCGGCATCGCGTCCTTGTTGCTCAACCCAAGTGAAATACTTGAAGTTGTGGAGAGCCTTCCGGTCGCGATAGGTTAGCTCGCGCAGGTAATCCAGTGAGACCCCATCCAGATAGCGGGCCGAGTCGTATGCGGCGTTCTGCGAAGTGTACTTGCCATGTTCTTCGGTAAGCTCTTCCAATCGGCTGCCATAGAGTTCAGCCGAATCCGTGAGACAGGTAAAGATCACATCCTGCCCATCCATATCGTAGTATTTGGCGGTTTTGATGGATGCGATCAAATTGCAAATGCCGGAGATGCCAAGCAACGGAAGCTGGCTGACGAAACTCTCGTCGAGTGATTTACGAAGGAAACTCTGCCCCTCGGGCTCATTGAACAAGCGTAGGAGCGAGAGGCACTGTTCGTCGTCAATCGCCGCGATCATGTCCGTATTGCGTACATTGTGAACCCAAGGAACGTGCTTATCACCAATGCCTTCAATGCGATGGCCACCGAATCCGAACTCGTAAAGCGTGGGGCATTGTTGCGCTTCGGTTGCAACGACACGCAGCGAGGGATGGAGGGTTCGTAATCGATCGCCGGCGGCAATCGTGCCAGCGCTCCCGGTTGCCGAGACGTAGGCCGAGAGACGATTTCCCTCTGGAAGGCTGTCGAACATCTCCTCGATCATCGCGCCCGTAACATGATAGTGCCAAATCGGATTGCCAAACTCCTCGAACTGATTGAAGATGATGCAGTCAGGGCGGCTGCGTTTGATATCCCAGCAGGCGTCGTAGATTTCTTTTACATTGGATTCGCAGCCGGGGGTGGCAATGATCTCTGCGCCAATTTCCTTGAGCCACTCGAATCGTTCGCGGCTCATTTCCTCCGGAAGAATTGCCACGGCTGTACAACCAACCAGGGCCGAGTCAAAAGCTCCGCCCCGGCAGTAGTTTCCCGTGCTGGGCCAGACCGCTTTGTGTTGCGTGGGATCGAACTGGCCGCTGACGAGTTTCGGAGCAAGGCAACCGTAGGCCGCTCCCACTTTGTGAGCCCCTGTCGGAAAATATTTGCCAACCAAACCAATAATGCGGGCATCGACGCCGGTCAACTCCGAGGGAAACTCAACCCAATTGCCGTTGTTGAACCCGCCCCCCTGTTCCTTTGCCTCGTTTTTCCAAGTGATACGAAACAAATTCGCCGGATCAACGTCCCACAGTCCCACCTCTTTCAGACGATTCTGAATCTTCGGGGGCGCGGTACTGGGGTCACGCATTTGCGCGAACGTAGGGAGCAAAACTTTCCGTTCGCGGAATCGAGCGATCGTTCGCTGGAGGACTTCTTCATTAACTTGCATCACGCTTCTCCGGAAAATTAGTTGTATCGTGGGATCAAATACCAGAACCACGCAAGAACGCCTATGTAGGGGGCGCCTATTCACGTTTTTTCGTAGTTCCGTCGTTCCTTTGTGGTTCAGTTTTTTTGCGCAAGAATAAAACTACTCAAGAGCTGCCGCTACGTCTTCTAGGTTCGGTTGAATTGGGATCGGTTCGCCACCGGCACGAACGGAACTGCGGATGTCCTTGAGGCCGGTGCCGGTCATCATGGCGAGGACGCGGTCGTTCGGGCCGATGATCTCCGATTCGATGGCGACAGCGATGCCCGCCAGAGCAGCCGCACCCGCCGGCTCGGCGAAGATGCCGTGCTTTCCGCCTAAGCGGATGGCGTCCAAAAGTTGTTCGTCGGTAACACAGACAACAGCGCCATCGGAGCCACGGAGCGACTGGACTGCTTTGCGCCAATTGCGAGGCACCGGGACATCAATACTGTCAGCAATAGTCGAACCATCGCACGACTCCGGAAGCGTGTTGTGTTCAAGGGCATGCGCAATCGGAGCCACGCCTGCCGCCTGGACACCCAATAGCCGCGGGAGCCGATCAAGTCGGCCCAAAGCATGCATCTCAACCAACCCCTTCCAGATGCCTGCGATCGTACACCCATCCCCTACGCTGACAACGACCCAGTCAGGAACACCTCCCGCATTAGCGACTTGTTCTGCGATCTCCAGACCGGCGGTCTTTTTTCCTTCGATCAATACGGGGTTGATGGCGCAGTTCCGATTGTACCAACCGAACTGTTCACAGGCCGCTGAGCAGAGTTGGTAAGCCTCGTCGTAGGTTCCGTTGACGGCGAAAACTTTCGCGCCGTAGACGAGCAACTGAGCGAGTTTGGGTTCGGGAGCCGTGTGGGGAACGAAAATCCTTGCTTTCAGGCCTGCCAACGCGGCGTGGCAGGCCAAGCTCGTGGCGGCATTGCCCGTCGAAGCGCATGCGACGGTGTCGGCTCCCACTTGCAACGCATGGGCCACGCCTACCGAACTGGCCCGGTCTTTGAGCGACCCTGAAGGATTACGCCCTTCGTCTTTGAAGAGTAACGATTGAATGCCTAATTCGCTTGCCAGTCGAGGCGTATCGATCAGCGGAGTCCAACCAACCGGCCAGTGGTGGGGAACCCAATCGGCAGCAAGGGGAAGCAACTCTTGGTAGCGCCAGTGATTGAGCGGCCGTTCGCTGAGCGGTCGTTTGGCCCACGCCTCCTGAACGGCTTCTCTATCGTACTGAATGTCGAGTTCAGAAGAACAGGCAGGGCACGTCATCCACTGCTTGCTATGAACGGTCTCGTCCGAGACCTCGATCGAGTGATCGCAGTTGACACAAGACAGACGAGTAAGGGTGGATTTCATGGGTGACATTTTCCTTCGTTTAGAACGCCTCAAACTATCCTATGGGGTGGTTATTTGCTAGAGTTGCGATGATGTTTTGTTACAATAGGACCTTTCTCTTCCCGTCGCTGCCCTTTTCACTCACCCTCAGCGAAAAACCGTCATGGTTGAACTCTTTTGTACTCCTTTCGCTCAGCTTATCGACCGCATGAGGCTCGAATCGGCGACGCAGCAAAGTATGTTCGACCTACCGGTACGTAAATGGCATGTCCTACCATCGGCTGCTGAATCGGTCCTACCGGCTCCTGGAGAAGGAACGGACCTCTCCGTTCTCTTCCATGACCAAAAGGTTGGCAACCCGGTCGGGCCCGCCTCAGGCCCGCAGTCGCAGATGGCGCAAAACCTGGTTCTTGCCTGGCTGGCCGGCTCACGGATCATGGAACTCAAGACGGTTCAGGTAAACGACCAACTTGAGATCACGCGTCCCTGTATCGATGCAACCAACGTGGGCTACAACATTGAATGGTCGCAAGAACTTCGTATCAACGAGTCGCTCGACCAGTACGTCCAAGGAGCCATGCTGATCCATATGCTTCGGTTCTGTCCCGAAGCGTTTGGCCATCCCTATGGCGATACCAACTTTCAAGGAGTTGCCGGAGAGACGCTCTTTGACATGTCGGTCGGTTACGATCTGGAAGGGATTCGCTCCGACAAAATCACGGGCTTCATCCGGCAAATGATAGACGCCTCGCAAGAAGTTGAGCGATTGCGCAACCAGATACCGCGTCGACTCAAAAAGCTACGTGACTTGGATTACCCGACCGAGATCAGCCGCAGTATCACTCTGTCCACCTTCCATGGTTGCCCGGCAGAAGAGATCGAGCGAATCGGCGAGTATCTTCTTGATGAGATCGGCGTGCATGTCATCATCAAGATGAACCCCCCGATGCTTGGCAAAGAGCGACTAGAGCACCTTTTGCACGAGGTCATGGGTTACGAAGAAATCCGTGTCCATCCAGGAGCCTACACGGGCAGCATTCAATTCGACGAATGTATTGCCATGTGTGGGCGATTGAATCGCTTGGCTGAGAGTAAGAACCTTAACTTTGGTGCGAAGTTCTCCAACACGCTGGAAGTGACCAACCATCTCGACTTGTTTGGCCCCGAGGAGAAGGTGATGTACCTCTCGGGTACCCCTTTGCATGTGATTGCGCTAACTCTAGCGAACGAGTTCCGCCAAGCGGTTATTGCTTCGGACGATTTTGTTCCGTGTTGTAAGATGCCGATCTCTTTCTCCGCCGGGGTGGATCGAAAGAACTTTGCCAACATGGTCGCTTGTGGGTTCACACCGATTACGACTTGCACGGACTTGCTCAAGACGGGCGGCTACGGTCGATTGCCGCCCTATTTGACCGAATTGCAAAAAGCCATGAGCAAAGTGAGAGCCACGACGATCGATGACTACATCCTCGACAGCCGTGGCCAGCGCGATGCTAGCGGTGGCGATGTCGTACAGGCAGGCATCTTGAACACAGCGATCATCGCAAAAGAGACGGAGGGAGACGAGCGCTACTACGCGGCAAAGAACCGTGGCGTTCCCAAGAAAATCGGGTCGCACCTCGTCATTTTTGATTGCATCACCTGTGACAAGTGCATACCGGTTTGCCCCAATGACGCCAATTTTTCCTACACTCCGGGCAAGAGTGACTTCCTCTACTACGATGTCGAAGTGGGGACCGATGGATCGATCACCCAAGTCGGCGAAGAAAAGAGTTTTAAGGTCGAACAAAAAGCGCAGATCGCCAACTTTGCCGACTACTGCAATCATTGTGGAAATTGCGATACCTTTTGCCCGGAGTATGATGGCCCCTACTTGAAGAAGCCAAGTTTCTTTGGCAGCGAACGAGCCTTCCTTGAAGGAGTGCCGCACGACGGATTTTTCTTGGAAAATCGGCAAGGAGAGGTTACGCTACGGGGGCGCATCCAAGGGGCATCGTATCGCTTGCAAACATCCGCAGCAGGTGGCGAGTATCGTTATTCGGACAGTACTTCGGCAATTCGCGTAACGAAACGTGGCGAAATTTCACTCGACAGCAACCCACCGGCAGAGCCCCACACCATCGACATGGGAATCTTCCACACCTTCGTAACTTTGCTGCAAGGTATAACGGATTCGACGCGTATCCATGCGGTAAATGCCCCTTTAATCGCCTCCGAAGAAAGCTGAGGTCGCGATTTCCTAATCCAACTGGAACGAAACGGACGGACAGCAATATGAGCGTCTTTGATATGTTCCAGATTGGCTTTGGGCCGTCCAGTTCCCACACGATGGGACCCTGGCGAGCTGCTCGATTGTTTCTGGAAGAATTGGAAGAAAAAGGCCCGTTGTCTCAGGTCGCCTGCCTTACCGTGGATTTGTACGGATCGCTCGCCACAACGGGCAAGGGGCACGCCACCGATTTTGGCATTCAGCTTGGGCTCAGTGGCAAAGACCCAGCCACGCTCGATTCACAAGAAGCGACGGAACTGGTGGCTCGAATCGCCATGACCAAGTCTCTGAACCTTGCGGGCCAGTTTGACATTCCTTTCTGCCCCGATCGTGATCTTCGTTTTCTATACGATCAGCAACTTCCGTTTCATCCGAACGCCCTGCGATTAACGGCTAGTTTTCTTGACGGCACCCAGCAAGAATCGGTTTACTACTCGATAGGAGGAGGTTTTGTTGTTAAAGAGGGTGTCGAAGCAAAGGACCGGTCCGACGATCTTCCCTATCCGGTCAACCGAGCGGCAGAGCTTCTTGCGTACTGCGAGCAAGAGCAATGCCTTATTTCAGAGATTGGCCGGCGAAATGAGCTCAAAGAGAGATCGGAAGCACAGATTCGCGAAGGTTTAGATAGCGTATGGACGGCCATGCTCGCAAGCATTGATTCCGGCTGCCATCACGAGGGCTTTCTGCCAGGCGGCTTGCAAGTCCGGCGGCGTGCCTCCGATCTCTTTCGTAGCTTGCGAGAGGGCAGAGACGACTTGGACGATGTCCATGATATTGCAAGCTGGACAAGTGCCATTAAGAACCAAGCCTGCTCTTTCGATGAAGTGCTCAAGTGGGTCTGCTGCTTTGCGCTCGCTGTGAACGAAGAAAACGCCGACTTTGGCCGAGTTGTCACCGCTCCTACCAACGGAGCCGCTGGAGTCTTGCCTGCCGTGTTGCTTTATTATTTGAGTTTCTGTAACGGAGATCAGAACGGGGTTCGTTGCTTTCTATTGACTGCCGCCGAGATCGGATGGATCGTCAAAAAACGTGCCACGATCTCCGGAGCGATGGGGGGCTGCCAAGCGGAGATCGGCGTGGCATCAGCAATGGCCGCCGCGGCGCTGGCGGAACGGCTGGGCGGAACGCCAGCTCAATCGGCCCAGGCTGCTGAGATTGCGATGGAACATCACCTTGGTCTAACCTGCGATCCCGTTGGCGGTTTGGTCCAAATCCCCTGCATTGAACGCAATTGCATGGGCGCGGTTAAGGCAATTACCGCAGCGACCTTGGCTCTTGAGCACGATCCGGTTCAGTCGAAAGTTTCGCTCGATGTCGTTATCGACACCATGTGGGAGACGGCAAAAGATATGAACTCAAAATACAAAGAAACAAGCGAAGGCGGATTAGCCCTGAAGCTGCCGGTTAATTTGAGTGATTGCTAACAGGCGGCAGGAAAGCCTCTTTTCCGGCTGCGGCTACTCTCGGGCAACATCGACCAAGAAATTACCACGCAAGAAATTGCGGCCCAACAGCAGGCGGTAGGTCATGGTCGAACGGTCGTTAAGCGTGACGAGGGTGGGCCGTTCAACTCCACCGTAGCGGAGCGGCAACTCGACGCAATAACGTATCTCGGCATGTTCTGCGTTGCAGACTTCAACGAGACTATGGATGCGTGTCTCGACCCAAGAAGATATTCCCGGCTTGTTGTGAACCCGCAATCTCGCTCGCTTACCCCTGTTCTCTTCGGGAATAGCAGAACGATCTTCAATCACCAAGTCCTTCTCCGCACAATGCAGAGAAGTGATTCGGGCTCCCGTATCAACACGGGCCGTAAGAACGACCCCTGAAGATTGCTCGACCACTTGAGCCGTTGCGCCGATCATGGCAGCCGAGGGGCCCGGTCGGTGGAGAACCTCCGCAAGAACGATTAGCAACCCAATCGCCAAAGCAACACGAACCGGCTTGTAAGAGTCGGAGGCCATACGCAAGTTTTGCCCCAAAAACCAACGCTCGCCGAACCAAAGGCTCCTCGAATCGCAAGAGATTTTCCGAGAGACACCGGGCGAGGGGGATTGTACGGGTTAGACAGCATTCACGGCAGAAGTCTTTTATTTGCGTCCCTTAGCGTTTTTCCCTGTTTCTTCTCTTTGTGTCCTTCGTGAATTCGTGTTTAAGAATACCCGTCTTCATCAAGTACGACTTCATCAAGTACGAATCGGTTCGGTCAAGGTCCGCATCAGGAGGCCGAACTCCACGTCGTGGTCGCTGATCGAATCGACCCTCTCGGCGGGGATTGGTAGGCGGACGATGTGGCCGTTGCCGGGGGCGACTTCCATTGGCACGTTTTTCTTGTGGCTCTGTAATTCATTCAGAGTGAAGGTGACGTTGCCTGAGGGGGTCATCAGCTCCAACTCGTCGCCGACGGCAAAACGGTTTTTTACGTCTATCACCAACTCGTTGCCATCGCGTTCAATCACGTCCCCCACGAACTGTTGTTGGCGCGAGGTGGAATGGCTGTCTTCATAATTCTGTAGCTCCGAAATCGGTTTGCGGCTGTAAAAGCCATCGGTGTAGCCCCGGTTCGATAGGCTGTTGAGGTTCCGCATTACCGACGCATCCAAATCGCGACCTTCGGCCGAATCGTCGATCGCCTGGCGGTACGCCTGCGCCGTGCGGGCGACATAGAAAAAACTCTTCGTGCGGCCTTCAATCTTGAGCGACGAGAGGCCTATCTCGGTGAATTTCTTTACGTGTTCCACAGCACGCAAGTCGCGCGAGTTCATGATGTACGTGCCGTGCTCATCCTCAAACGTCGGCATAAACTCACCCGGTCGCTCGGATTCTTCGAGAAGGAAGATTCGACTGTCAGGAGCAGCAGGAACCGTCGGTTGGTCGAGTACTTTGAGCTGCACGTTTCCCTCGGGTGTCAGAACTGCCTCGTTCACGCCATAGTTCCATCGGCAGGCGTTCGTGCAAGAACCTTGATTCGAGTCGCGATGGTTCATGTAGCCGGAGAGCAGGCAGCGGCCGGAGTAAGCGATGCAAAGCGCTCCGTGGACGAAGACTTCGAGTTCCATGTCAGGGCATTCTTGCTGGATATCAGCAATCTCAGGAATCGATAGCTCACGCGAGAGAATCACCCGCGTTAGTCCTTGCGATTTCCAAAAACGGACGGTCGCAAAATTGACGGCGTTCGCTTGTACCGATAGGTGGATATCCATCTCGGGCCAGCGCTCGCGGACCATCATGATGAGCCCCGGATCCGACATAATGAGCGCATCGGGCCGCATGTCGATCACCTCCTGCATGTTCTGCATGTAGGAGCGTACCTTCGAGTTGTGCGGGGCGATATTGCTGGCGATGTAAAAATTCTTGCCAAGCGAATGTGCCTCTTCAATCGCCCGAGCCATTACGTCAAGCTTATTGAACTCGTTTTCACGAACTCGAAGGCTGTAACGCGGCTGGCCCGCATAAACGGCATCGGCCCCATAGGCGTACGCGTAGCGCATCGCTTTGAGAGAACCGGCCGGAGAAAGGAGTTCGGGGCGCATGGCTATGATTATCGCTGAGTGAGAGGGCTTGTCGAGCCAGTCCGTCCTAATTGAAAGATATAAGTCGAAT
>JAJRUA010000275.1 GCA_024278035.1 Planctomycetota bacterium
CCGCATTCGTCGTTCCACCGTTGGGTGAAGAAAGGTGTTTACTCGGAGAAATGGGGATGCGGTAAAGTGTTTCCCCGAGAGGAAGAGATGGTTGATGCGGGGGAGTAAATAAATGGTCCGCACAGCGGACCCTACTTGGCTGAAGAGCGATCCAAAAAACGCCTTCGTTCCCGCCATAAGGGAGAATCGGTCGACGCCCCAATCCCCGGCGTGCTGACACTCGACGTCTCCGGGTTGGTGGCACCAGGTCGCTTTTTTTATTGAGTCCTGACCCCCTACTTGTTCCCATACGGATCGAGGACAGAAAGGGGCATTATTCTGTACCCGATTCTTTACCCGACCGATTTGGAAGATCAACGAAAGTCGCGAAAGCACCTACATAGAAGAGTGACCCCGGCTGGATTCGAACCAGCAACCTTCGGCTTCGGAGGCCGACGCTCTATCCAGTTGAGCTACGGGGCCCGCTCTTCTTAACGCGGTATGGAGATCGTGTGCGTAAGGTACCGCTAGAGCCGGGGGGGCACAACGGGCCAGCAAAGGCACATGGGACCGAGTGCAATGTGTCCGTCCCAAAGTCCTAGAGGGGGGCATCAAACCCCTCGAAACTTGCCATGGGCCTATCTTCAGAACCCGTCTGAAAGCTTTCAGTGATCGAGCAAAAAAATCGAGGTTCCCGAAGGTCTTTGGAGCCCCATTAAATCCCCTGAGATTAGACTTCTAACCGACCGACAATGCTGGAAAGGGTTAAAAACGTCAAAAAACCTGCCCGAAAAGCGGTTGCGTACGATAGTAATCGAAGTATAATAAAACCCTCTTTACCGTCAGGGTCCTGATAAATAGGTACTTCAGGTACAAGGCACCGCAGGAAAAGTAAACGAGGTAAAAATGAAACGGCATAACCCATCTTCTGTCTCAATCGACGCTTCTGCCTCAATCGATCGGCGACGCTTTGGAGCGACTATGGCAGCATGCGTTGCCGCGACAGCGACTGCCGACATTGCCTCTGGGCAAATGGTGTCAGCTCCAGCTCCAGTAGCAGCGGCTCCGGTCCCTGCTTCTTCCGTTAGTGGAGCCATCAACAATCGGGGGCGTATCCTCAAGTCCGTCAAGTGGGGGATGATCGAGACGGGGGGCTCGGCGTTAGAGAAGTTCCAGCTTTGCAAAGAGCTTGGCTTCTATGGAATGGAGCTGAACAGTCCGGTGGATGTTCCCACCGCTGAATTGGTTGCTGCCAGCGCTGCGACGGGGATGCCAATCCATGGCCTCGTGGATATGAAGCACTGGGATTTTCGGATATCGTCGCCGGATAAAGCGACTCGGGATGAAGGACGGAAATTCTTGGAGCAGGGGATTCGCGATTCCCACGCCATGGGGGGGCACACCGTGCTGCTCGTTCCGGGGCGGGTGTCGGGTGCTGACGAAACGCATGACGATGTTTGGAATCGTTCGATTGCCGAGATACGTAAGGTCTTGCCGCTGGCAAGCCATCTTGGTGTGCGGGTGCTGATCGAAAACGTTTGGAATGGTTTTTGCGAAACTCCTGAGCAGCTTCGTGATTATCTGGATGAGATTGCCAGTCCTTGGGTCGGCTCCTACTTTGACATTGGCAATGTGCAAAAGCTTTCGCCGCCAGCGAATTGGATTCGAGTTCTCGGTTCGCGCATCGCTAAGCTTGATGTGAAGGACTGGGACGAAGCGGGTCGGGACATCAATGGCGGTTTTGGTGGTTTCTGCAAAATCGGCGATGGCTCGGTCGACTGGCCTGGCGTGCGAGAGGCACTTGCCGAGGTCAACTACAGCGGTTGGTGTACGGCGGAAGTTACTGGGGGAGGCCGTGAGCGACTTGCTGACATAGCCCAGCGAATGGATTTAGCTTTAGGGCTATAGGCACAAAAGGTGGAAGAGATTTATTGCGTCCGCGTCTTTGTTTTTATTCTTATCAAGGTCATTTCACTCGTTACGAGTAACCAATAGGCAGCCGTTATGGATACCCAAAAAAACCGTTCAGAAAGTAACACTCTTAACAAGGATCGGCGTCACTTCTTGAAGCAGTCGATCGTCGTTGGCTCGGCGATGGCAGCCGGATCGCTTGCCACCAGTTCGCTTGCCAGGGCGGCCCATACGGGCGTTGATGAGACGCTTCGGGTTGGTCTTGTCGGTTGTGGTGGACGTGGGACGGGAGCGGCTGTGGATGCTCTCTCGGCTGATCCTAACACGAAGCTCGTTGCCGTCGGCGACACGTTTGAAGATCGAGCACGCAGTGCCTTGGATGCTATTAGTTTTGACGAGGACGTTAGCGATCGGTGCGTTGTGGAGGACGATCATGTCTTCTCCGGTTTCGATGCGTTTCGCCAAGTGATCGACTCCGGGGTGGATGTCGTTATCTTAGCGACACCTCCCCACTTCCGTCCGGAGCATTTTGAGTACGCGGTTAATCAAAAGAAGCACGTCTTCATCGAAAAACCCGTTGCTGTTGATATTCCGGGAACGATTCGGATCGCCGAATCGTGCAAGAAGGCATCGGAGCTTGGACTTTCGATCGTCTCGGGCCTTTGCTGGCGATACGATCGGGGTGTATGCGAGACGATGAAACGTATTCAGGATGGCGCGATCGGCGACATCGTTGCGATCGAGTCCTCCTACAACACCGGCACACTATGGCATCGGGGTGACAAGCCGGAGTGGAGTCGAATGGAGTACCAATTACGAAATTGGCTTTATTATACGTGGCTTAGCGGTGACTTTATCACGGAACAAGCCATTCATAGCTTGGACAAAACGGCCTGGTTGTTGGGAGATGCTAGCCCTGTGAAGGCAATGGCAATGGGGGGCCGGCAGCAACGGACCGATCCGAAGTACGGCCATGTCTATGATCATTTTACGAGCTTCTACGAATACGAATCCGGGCAAAAAGTCTACTTTACTTGCCGACAGCAAGATGGCTGTACCAATCGAGTCGATGAGATAGTTCATGGCACGAAAGGTAAGGCGGAAATTCTTGCTCACCGAATCGAGGGAGAAACTTCATGGAAGTACGATGGCCCCAAGCCGAGCATGTATCGACGTGAGCATGAGGAGTTCTTCAAGAGCATCCGCTCAGGCAACCCCATCAACAATGGCGATTACATGGTTAACAGCACGCGAATTGCCATCATGGGCCGAATGGCGGCCTACACGGGCAAGACGCTGACATGGGAAGAGATGCTTGCCAGCACCAAAAGCCTTGGCCCCAATAAGTATGCCTGGGTTGATCTTCCTGAGCCCTCGGTTGAAATTCCTGGAATTGAGGCGACCGTATGATTGCTACGGCAGGTGGAGCAAAACCGTTATTCACTCTGTGTCGCCTCCTTTCCGTATTGCTGCTTGCCGTAACACCATCCGTTGCGCTCGGACAGGGAACGCTTGAGCTGGAAACGCTCGAGGGGGTTGTTTCCGAACAGCCGTCGGAAGGACGATATGTTGAAGTAGATGGAGTCTTCCTGGTCCCTTATGAAGCGAGGATTCCTGGAACGAATATCCATTTCACCATGGAGCCCATAGTCGGTGGCAAGGTGCTTCTTGGCAATCGTGGCGAGGAAGGATCCCCGGCAGTTGAGGTGAACCTTGCGCCTTATTGGATCGCCCGATGTGAAGTAACTTGGGGTGAGTACCGGCAGTACATGGCACTTTGTAATATCTTTGAGAAATTCGAGGATCGCCATCTACGTACGGTAACGGATGCGAATCGAGTGGATGCGATCACCGCTCCATCGAAGATTTATGATCCGAGCTTCACGTTCATGTCGGGGAACGCTGACAACTTGCCCGCCGTTTCGATGAGCCAGTATGCGGCCAAGCAGTACACAAAATGGCTCAGCCTACTAACAAGCGAGTTCTACCGCCTTCCCAGTGAAGCAGAGTGGGAACACGCCTGCCGCGCTGGGACAGAGACCCTTTATTCGTTTGGTGATGAAGCGGATCAGATCGATGCCTACGCATGGTACGAGGACAACGCGGATTACGAAACGATGCCGGTTGCCCAAAAGAAGCCCAACCCCTGGGGGCTCTATGACATGCACGGCAACGTCTGCGAGTGGGTGCTCGATGCTTACGACGAAGCGGGACTTGCAGTGCTGAGGGAAGCTCAACCACCCGAAGGTGAACCCCCCGTGAATTGGCCTACAAAGCTCTATCCGCGGGTACTGAGAGGGGGATCGGTTATTTCTGAGGCAGAAGATTGCCAGTCGTCTGCAAGGCGTGGCTCGAACGACAAAGAGTTACGAACTTATGACCCGAACACACCGAAAAGCCCCTGGTGGTTTGCCAGTGAAGAGTCGCAAGATATTGGCTTCCGAATCGTTCGCCCTTACCACGTACCTGATCGAGAAAGACAATCTCTCTACTGGGATGCGGATGTGGCTCGCATACAGAAGATTGCCGACCATCGGATTGATAACGAAGGCAAGGGGGAACGAGGGATTGTTGATCCTGACTTGCCTGCGGCGATCCAATCACTCAAAAAGAAACGCTAACAAACCGGTCGGGAGTGCCGTGGAGTGCCAGCGGCAACAACGGCTACCGCTGACAAAGCGACAGCTAGCACCCGGTTTTTGCGATATTTAGCATTAAAATCGGTGGATGACTGTGCTGGTTACGCTTTCTTGCCGAGTTATAGGGCATAGGCCATGTGGGGCAATCGTACGGATTGCTTGGCGTTTTTTTGGTTGAGTAAACCAGATGATTCTCTGGAGAGCAAATAGGTGCTAGCAAAAGTGCTCGTGGGATCGCTTCGCAACACTTGCGTGATGCTAGCGCTCTTTGCCGTGAACGCCACGTCGCAGGGGGCCGAGCCGATACGAAGGCTGCCTGAGCTGGAGGTCACTCCCGACATTCGGGCGGTGGCCGACTGGCAAACGATGGCCGATTGGCGGGAAGAGCGGGAAGAGGAAGTGCCCCCGTCGGACGATGCCAAGGAGGAAGAGAAGGAGGGGGCTTCGATCGCCGACCGTCTTGAGTCGCTCGAAGAGAAGTACGGTGACCTCGAATCTTCTTACGAGGATTTAGAATCCGCTCATACGGACCTTGAAGAAAGCCTTAAAGGCTATGCTCGCTCTGGCCACAGCGGTGCGACCATGAAAGTCAACGGGCGTATCCACTTGGACTCGTGGAA
>JAJRUA010000276.1 GCA_024278035.1 Planctomycetota bacterium
TCACCCCCGTCCACCTCGCTCCCGTCCACCTCAGCCATTGCCGCTTCTAGCGACCCGGCGGGGAGTTTTCCTTCGGCGATTCGTTCGCCGAAAGTCGGGGCATCAGGATTCGACGGATCCGAAGACTCGGCAGCTACTTTTTGTAGTGCCGCGACAATTTTCTTCACGTTCTTACGGTCGTTCTTGCCCAGGTACTCTTCCAGGGCTTCGCCGTAGCGGTTGTGGTGTTTTTTCTTTTTCCCCTGATGGCAGATAAAGCAGCTTTCCTTCTTCGAGAGCCCTGAGAATTCGCTATTCTCCACCCCAGCATAGAGGGCAATAAATTGTTTTCGGAATTGCGGGAAAGCGCCCGCCTGCGAAGCCCAGCCAGCAACCAAAATCATCGCCAAGGCGAAACAGAGAATGCGTGTCGGCATAGGGGGCTCTGAGGGGAGGAGTGCTAAGGCAAGAAATATGGATGGGGTCTATCAACTTCCTGGTACGTCTTCTTCAGCTTGATTGTTTGTCGATTCTTCTGTTTTTTTAGCGAGCGACTCTTCTCCCGCTTCGCCTTCCGCCTTCGGAGGCTCAATTTTTGAGTCTGCAATCGACCCGCCGGGCAATTCGCCTTTTGCGATCAACTCGCCAAATGTGGGAGAAGAATCGGCCTGGCTAGGATTCGACGATTGGTCGGCCACCTTCTTTAGTGCGGCGACGATCTTTTTTTTGTCCTTTTTATCATCTTCTGATAGGTACTCAGAAAGCGCCTTGCCATAGATATTGCAGTTTTTGTGATCGTCTTTGCCCTGATGGCAAGCATAGCATTTTGCTTTGCGCACTAGTTTCTTGAAGGTTTTGTCAACATCCTTGCCCTTGGCGTAGAGCTTGACAAACTCTTTCTGAAACTCAGTGGTTGCCTCTACCCGAGTGGCAGGAAGCAAGGAGAGAGCCAGCGAAAAAATCAACAACCAACTAGGGGTACGCTTCAGAAAATAAATCATGGTGCCAACCTCTTAAGAAATGATGCCAACCTCTCAGAAAAATGCCACCCGGCCCGCAAATCGGACCGGATGGCCTACTAAAATGATCGAAACGGTAAAAATAGGGACGACAGGAGTTGAACCTGCACTCCCGAAGGAACTGGAACCTAAATCCAGCGCGTCTGCCAATTCCGCCACGTCCCCGTTGATCCTATTTCCTCTTCGATCAGCCACCCGAGGCTCTTTCACCCCTTTAGTGGCACAAGCGTGATTATACCTCGTCTCGCCTCAGAGTGAAGCGGCAGAGAAAAAATGGAGGAACCCAAAATTGGCCAAATCCATCCCCTCCAGCGTGGAACGACCCTACCAAGCAATGCCACCGGCCCCAAAAAAATCGCCTAGAAAATTTGTGCCTAGACGTAAACACGGCGGTGGTAGATGTACCATTCTAGTAGCAGTACGCCGAGCGCCACCACTAAAATTGGCCTCCAAAGCTCCTGCCGGGCAGCGGCGGCTCCTGAGGCGGCTGCTACGTCGATATTGCCTATCCGGATTCCGGCAATTTGGGCCTGCTCTGCTTCCTCGGGGTCACCCGTTCTCAGACGGATATCGCTCTCGACAGGGTCGAACAGGTTCACAGCAAAGCGCTCCGTCGGCTCACCGGCCTCAAAAACCTGATAAACGCCCGGTTTGGAGGTCGCCTGGAAGACGAACGGCTCGGAGCCACGGCGGCGGAGCGTTGCCCGTTTGCCGTTCGGTGCGGCGACGACCAACTCCTTCGACGCCGCGGCGATCGGCTTGATCTCCACTGCCGAACCTGGCCGAACACTTTGTGAACCAGCGGCCCTTTGTCCAACAAAATACTCCAGCGTATTGAGCCAGAAAGTAGGAAAACTATGGCGGTTGATCCAGTCGGTGTTGCGCTGCAGGCGTCCGTCCTCAAGCACCATAATCGCAAAGCCAAGCGCCACGTCCTCAAATCCATCCCGCGGCGCAACGACGGCGATCGGCCCTTCCGCCGCATCGATCAGGGTCGTCCCCCCCTGGGGTCGGTTCAAGAGAAGCGATTCGACGATATCAAAATTGCCCAGTTCGATGTGGGCGAGCAGCGGGTGGGCACGGTTCCAGTCGATGATCTGTGGAGCGACGACCATGTTGCTGCCGCCAACAGAAACACTATCAGGGACACCCCGGCTCTCTTTCGGTTGCCATGTTTTGAGCGGAGGCGTGCGGCCAACGAACAGCGTACTCGCGCGGGGCATCTCTTCTGGAACACAGCGATCGTAAATCACCAAATCAAACGCCCCGGACGCGGCAAGCCGCTTGTGTTGTGCTGTTTTAAGAATCGAGGGGGGCTTCACTTCAACCCCGCCGAGTCGGCCAGCCCGCGCCGTGGCAATCGCTTGTTCGATCGCGATATTACCCGGCGTGATGAGCAGCACTCGGCCATCGCGAACGTCGTTTACCGCAGCGTAGGCACGGTCATCCATGGCTAATCGGTCACTTAGATTGGCCAGCGTCTCTTGGGTCAGTCGCGCCTCCAAGGCTCCGGGAGAGGCTTCACCGAGAGGAAAGGTGATGCCCCGCGAGGCTCCGCCCGCAATCTCCAAATGCTGAGCATCGAGCAACCGTCCATTGAGCCGCAACTCTACCACGGCTTCGATCGCCTCTGCTGAAAAGTTGGCCACCTGGACAAACGCTTGTCGCACGCCGGGAGCCGCTTCGCTCTTACGGGTTTGCAGGGCCGTGATGGCGAGATTGTTGGACTCTGCCGAACCAAGCGGCACGTAAACCGGGTCGAGATTCCCTAGGGCAAACCCCTTCACATCGCTAAATCGTCCATCGCTGAGGATAAACAGCGTTGCCGACTCTGGCTCAACCACGTCGACCTCCGGCGCCCCCTCCTGCACCGTCACCTGGGCCGGATTCGCCAGCCCCTCGGCTAATTTAAGAGCGCCCAGCAAATCGGTGGACGAAGCGGTCGGTTCGATCGTTGCCAGCCGTTCGCGTAGCAGTCGGGAGTTGTCCGTAAACTCTTGTACGACGCGCGGTTCGTCGGCGAATGAAATAATCATCGCCGTCATGCCTCGATCCATTTGATCGATTAACCCGGCGATTTTTTCCTTGGCTTGCTCAAGTCGCGAAGATTTTTCCGTCTCGTCGCCTTCCCCCGCATCCTGGGTAGACATGCTTGCTGAGTTGTCGACCAAAAAAATGAGCCGCTGTCCTGTCAGGTCGGTCCCCAACCACCCGGGACGTAGCAGAGCCAGAATTGCCAGCCCCACGAGCAGCAACTGCAAAAAGAGCAACAGACTTTTGCGCATTCGTTGCCAAAGGCTGTTCACCCGTAGGTCTTCGATCGACTTTGCCCAAAGATAGGTGCTCGGGACTTCAA
>JAJRUA010000277.1 GCA_024278035.1 Planctomycetota bacterium
GCCGAACAGATTTCGGGGGAAATGGACTATGGCAACGAGATCGAAACGAACGCCCAAGTCGTCCGCAATGTTTATTCGCCCCAATCGATTGGTCGGCAGCTTGCCAGTGTTTACGATGCAGTGAGGGCCTCTCCTATCAGTGAGGCTCCGGCGATTGAAAACGAGGAGGCTCTGTTGCGACATTTCTTACACCCCGAACGATTGCACGCTGTACGCCTTGAGTGATTCATCACAGGGAAATCTATTTCAACCACGAGAAAACTTCTTGGGTCACGATCACTCAACAGCATGACTTCACTTGAACAACGTATCGCCGAGTTGAGTTTGCCGCTTGAACCGCAAGCGACGGGCGTCGAACCACGGCTGCCGAAGCTCACGGGGATTCGGGCGGTTGTGTTTGATGTCTACGGCACGGTGCTCATCAGTGGCTGTGGCGAAATCTCGATGGCCAGCGAAGGAACGCGGGGCGAGGCGGCCAGGGGGGCGTTTGCTGCGGCCGGTTTAGAAACAACGACCGCTGGCAATAAAATCGTGGACCATCTCCATGAGGCGATTCGCCAATCGCACAGGGACTCCGAGGCCAAATACCCCGAGGTGGAAATCCGCGACATTTGGCGGACGGTTCTTGAGCAACTTGGTTGGAGATTGGAGGCCCCTGCGATCGAACGGCTTGCTATCGAATACGAATGTCGGGTCAACCCCATTTGGCCGATGCCGGGGCTTGCGGAAACTTTTTCGGCTTTGCAAGAAGCGGACATTGCGCTGGGGATCATCAGCAATGCCCAGTTCTTTACGCCGTTGGCGTTCGAGCCGCTGACAGGCAAATCGCTTGAGGCTTGGGGATTCGCTCCCGACTTGAGCATCTGGTCGTACGAACCGGGCGAAGCGAAACCGGGCGTTTTTCTCTACGAACGTTGTGTCGAAGGCTTGAAAGCCCAGGGGATTGCAGCCAACGAAACGCTTTTTGTCGGCAACGATCTGCGAAACGATATCTGGCCTGCCCAGCAAGTAGGAATGCGGGGGGCCCTGTTTGCCGGGGATGCCCGTTCACTACGCCTACGGGAGGACGATCCCGAAGTCTCCCCGACGCGGCCCGACGCTGTCGTGACCGATCTTCGCCAACTCCTGAAAATCGTGTTGTAGCGAACGGAAGGCTTGCCGGATACGCAACGGCAGCGCATTCTTGAGGGAGTGTGATGGGGGCCCCCTCAATTTGCCGACGGTCTCTTTCGTTATCTTCTTTCCTTTTGATTTCCCCCCGTCGACGCCCTTCATGTCCGCTTTGCACAACCAGAATCCTAGCCACCGGATCGGCTTTGTCGGCACCCGTTTCTCGGGGACCGACGGCGTCTCGCTTGAAGCGGCCAAGTGGGCAAAAGTGCTTTGGCAAAACAAGCACACCAGCTATTGGTACGGGGGCAAGCTCGATACGAATCCTGAAGTCAGTATGCTTGTACCGCATGCTTACTTCGGACACCTGGATATCAAGTGGGTCAATGAACGCATTTTTGGTCAAACTTCACGAGATCCGGAAGTCACGCGGCGTATTTTTTCGATGGCCGATCACTTGAAGCGGTCACTCTATGACTTCACTCGCAAGTTTGACATTGAAATCATGGTCGTGCAGAACGCCAGTTGCATTCCGATGAACGTGCCGTTGGGAGTTGCGATTGCCATGTTCTGTGCGGAGACCAACTTTCCGACCATCGCTCATCACCATGATTTCTATTGGGAACGCGACCGGTTTGCTGTGAACTCGGTAGGCGACTTGTTGCGGATGGCGTTTCCTTGCACGATGCCATGCATTCAACATGTGACCATCAATAGCGAAGGGCAACGAGCGCTGTCCCACCGGCGTGGGGCAACGAGCGTCCTGGTGCCCAACGTCTTAGATTTTGAGAGTCCGCCGCCGCAGATAGATGACTACAACGCCGACTTCCGCCAAGCAATTGGCCTAGAGCCGGACGATATTCTTTTTCTTCAGCCGACACGAGTGGTGCCTCGCAAGGGGATTGAGCACGCGATAGCGCTGATCAAGTCACTCGACAACCCCAAGTGCAAGCTGGTTGTCTCACACGAGTCGGGCGATGAGGGGGATGATTATCTCCACGCTCTCCAAGAAATGGCGGAGCAGCAAGGGGTTGACCTTCGGTACGTCCCCACAAGAATCGGCGAGGAACGAGGTCTCAATGAAGCGGGCGAAAAAATCTATTTGTTGGCCGATGCCTATATCCATGCTGATTTCATTACCTACCCGAGCCTTTACGAGGGATTTGGCAACGCGCTGATTGAAGCCTTTTATTATCGCAAGCCGGTTCTCGTAAATCGGTACTCAATTTTCGTTTCGGACATTGAGCCCAAGGGTTTCCAGGTCATTACGATGAATGGGTTCATGACCAAAGATGTGGTTGCCCAAGTGCGTCGTGTGATCGAAAACCCGGGACACCGATCGGCCATGGTCGAGCACAATTTCGAAGTCGGCAAACGGTTCTTTAGCTACGCGGTTCTACGACGAAAACTGCGGGAGCTCATAACGAACGTCACGGGCATGGA
>JAJRUA010000278.1 GCA_024278035.1 Planctomycetota bacterium
GAACCGACAGGGCCACTGCTTACAGAACCTGATTTTATTGCTGAACAAGAGGAGCCCCGTTCACTTGAGAGCAAGGCATCCGAAGACATCGTCGCAGAAGAACAGAAAACAACGGCCCCCTCCCCACACCAAGCCGGACCACTCTTTGCTGCTCCTTCGGCAGATACCTTGGACGCCGTGGTTCCCGAAACGCCATCGGCTCCCTCTCCCCGCAACCAGCCGGGCACCTCGGAAAACCTCCCCGAAGAAAAAGTGCGGCCGAAAGAGGTCGTTTCCGCTCCCACCAAGCTATTTGCACCTCCTGCCCCTGCTTCCCCATCCGCTTCGCACCACCCGACCCCTTCGATCCATGGAGCGGGCGCCGCAGCGGCTGCGCGTAAGGCGGCGGCTGGCAAGTCGGCCGACCTGTCGCATGCTGAGCTGTATGCTCAAAATTGTTATCCTTCGGCGAAGGATTGCGCGAAGTGCCACGAGAAAATCTACAACGAGTGGAGCTTGTCGAGCCACGCCTACGCCTATGTCTCGCCCATGTTCCATCGGTTCGAGCAGACGATCAACGACTTGAGCCAAGGGACTATCGGCACGTTCTGCCTGCGTTGCCATTCACCGGCAGGCATCTCCATGGCTCCGGCAGTAGGTGAAAACAGAGCAACTCCGATCGCCGAGACCTCTGCCGTCACTCGGGACGGAGTCGGCTGTATTTCTTGCCATCGGGTCAACGAACGGTTTGGCAAAGTAAACGGCGAACGGCGGATCGTACCGGGCGACTTGTTCGACCCCGTTTACGGTGGCCTGGATGGCGACGGCGTCGCTGCAGCGATTGCGGATAAGACGAAGCACAAACTAAAAACGTCCGCTGATGAGAAGGGACCAGGGCAGCCCATCCATAACGAAGGACGGTTTTTCGACCAACTCACTCGCGCCGAAGTCTGCATGAGCTGTCATCAAGTGGCCGTTCAGCCGGGGATTAAGCTTGAAGTCGTCTGGGAGCAGTACCGCGCCTCGCCGGCGTGTAAGAAGGGCGTGAGTTGCCAAGATTGCCACATGGGCCGTGTGCCGGGCATTCCCTCTGGCTACAACTATGGCCCCATCGCAGAGATCAATGGCAAAACGGTCCGAACCGATCGAAAGCAATCGAACCACTCGTTCTACGGCCCGGGCTACTCGATCGCCCATCCGGGCATTTTCCCTCAGCATCCTAAGTCGGAGCGGTGGAGCATCGACGAGTGGATGCTCTTTGATTGGCGTGCTGGTTGGGGAACCGAGGCGTTTGAGGACCGCATTGCCGATGCCGAAGAGGCAGGCCAAAACCTGGCTGCCATGTTCCCGCCGATTTGGCGCGAAGTGGATGATCGCTACGATGCGCGGGATATTGTCGCGGACAATCTTGAGAAGCTGAAAATTAAGCGGTGGCAACGGGAACAAGTGATGGAGAACGGCTCGAAAGTCGACGGCCCCTTCTTCCGCGATCCGCCGATTGCGGGGCAAGACCTGAAGTTTGAGTACATCGTGACAAACCTCAACGAAGGGCACAACTTGCCGACGGCGTCGCTGGGAGCACAGCCGCAGCTATGGGCCAACGTCGTGTTGATCGGCCCCAACGGGCGACGGGTTTGGGAGAGCGGCTACACCGATTCGCTGGGCGATGTGTGCGATATCCATTCCGAGGATGTGCAAAAAGGCCGGGCTCCGTACGATTCGCAACTGTTCAACTTGCAGACGATGTTTTTGATTACCGGAGCGACCGGGACCGATCGAGAGTTTTTCTTGCCGGTGAATCTGAGCATTGATCAGGTGGCACTTTTGAGACCGGGCGTCCAGCCCATAAGCGTGATGAACCATCCGCCGTTTATCCGCATGGAGAGTCGCTCGATTGCTCCGCTGGGAAAGAAACGGGCCAAGTACCGTGTGCCGGCGGAGGTAATGCGTCAGCCGGGGCATTACCGTCTGAGTTTCCGACTGAGAAGCCGTCTCGAACCGATGTACTTTATGCGTTTCGTCGGTGCGACGGAGGAGATGCAGCGAGCGATGACCGAGGGGATCCTCGACGTTCACCCGATGAGCATTGAGTTTGAGGTGAAGGCTCCGCTACCAACGGCCCAACGGCCCGCTTTGAATGAGGGGTGGAGACGATGATTCACGCACGGTTCAAAACGGCCGCTCTGTTGTTTTGCTACTTGCTGATAGCAGCAGAATCGGCACACGCTCAAGAAGGCCCCCTCTTCACGGCACCGGCGATCGCTTCGGAAACCCCCGCCCCGCTGCGGACCGCCTGGACTTGTGGCGTGGAGTCCGGTTTTCAGCCAGCAGTGGGTCGGTTCGGACTTTTTCCGCCTCCGCCCCTCGACGAAGCCCCCTACGCTCACTCTGCCTACGGAGATTGCGGCGTCACGAACAAAAAAGAAAGCGAAAAGGAAAAGAAGGGGAAAGAAAAAATCCCCCTGGTTGAAACGCACCCCCCTCGTATCGATCCAAACGCCTATGGCGTTCCGTGCGCGACGGGCGACTTTAGTGCCGACGCCTTTTTCGATCAAGCGTACAACGGACGTGAAGAGCAAAAAGCCTACAGCGACAAAAAAGAGATCGACACGCAGCGGCCACTTATCGAATGGGGATTGCCTTTTTACCAAGCGGGCCCTATTCCGCAGTCGAAAGAATGGTTCGGACCGACGAACTTGTCGCAACCGAAGTTCTATGTTTATGGCGACTACCGTTTGGCTTTCGCCCAAAATGATTTGGTCGGTCGCGAAGAGACGGTGCTTGCCCATCGGCTCAATTTGGATGTCGATTTTATGCTGACCGCAACCGAACGAATCCATGCGTTCATCGGCCCGTTCCAAGAGGACGGTCGTTTTATGCGGGTAGTCAACGGGGAGTTTTTTGGGGAAGCGAGCTTTTTCCAGGCGGACACCGACGCCCTGTTTTTTGAGGGCGACTTGGGACAAATCCTGGGCGGCCTTGAGCACCAGTACGCTTCGTTCGACTTGCCTGTGACGGCGGGACTGATTCCACTGCTCTTTCAGAACGGCGTTTGGATGCAGGATGCGATCGTGGGCGTTGCGGCAACGATTCCCGCACGAAACAGCCCGGGGCTCGATTGGTCCAATTATGACGTGACCTTTTTTGCCGGCGTCGATCGCATATCGACGGGCGCGTTCGACTTTGACGACGACGCGGGCGCTTTGCTCGGGGTGACGACGTTCATCGAATCGCGCGGCGGGTACTTCGAGATCGGCTATGGCTACGTGAGTGACCAAGAAGGGGAAGACCGAAGCTACCACAATATCGGAATCAGCTACACTCGCCGCTATTTGGGAGCGATCTCCAACTCCGTACGGGTCCTTATCAACACAGGACAAGACCCCAATGGGGGAGCCCGGCAGACAGCCGACGGCGTGTTGTTGCTGGTTGAAAACTCGTTGCTTTCGTCGAACCCCTACAATACGGTTCCTTACCTCAATTTCTTTGCTGGCTTTGATCGTCCCCAACCGCTTGCCCGGGCGGGTGCCTTTGGTGGAACGCTGTTCAACACGGGCATCTTGTTCCAAGGAGACCAACTCACCAGCTATCCGTCCCTTGATGCAACGGGCAACAACACGGTCGGTGCGGCGGTGGGAATCGATTTCTTATCCCCTGCGTTCAATCAACAATTGATTTTAGAAGTCGCGGCGGTCCACGCCACAGGCCCGGCCGTAAACCGAGCCGCCGCCGGCGATCAAGTCGGTGCCGCCGTTCGCTGGCAAAAGCAACTCACCACGTCGCACCTTATAAGAGCCGACGCCATGGTCGGCCTCCTCGACAATTCAGATGACATCGCTGGTGCCCGCGTTGAATACCGCTGGAAGTTCTAAAAAAACGAATCCGCCACGGAGAACACAGGAGACACGGAAAAGAATTAGACGCGGATGAACGCGGATTGGTCGGATAAGCACGGATCAATGAAAAAATCACCCCTCTCCACGAATCGGTTGAGGAAAATGCGTGTTCATTTTTAGGGAGATATTATCTGCGTCAATCTACCCGATATTGCTACACTGCTCCGGAGTCTAATTTTTCTCCGTGCCCACTGCGATCTCCGTGGTAAATCCTTCCGCTGATTGTGGTGAGACGTGGTAGTTGTGGCATTGGGTGCAATGGTCGCCGGCGGCTTGAGGGCGGTGGCAGTCCGTGCAAGCCGACTTGGAAAGCGAGAGAAACTCACTTCTAAAACGGTGGGGATCGCCCCCAACATAAACGGCTTTAAGGTCCGCCGACGGATCTATTTTATGGCAGTGAGTGCAATCGGCCAGTTCGGGCTGCGACAAGTGCGGACGGTGTGAGAAATGAGTAAAACCGCGCGGTTCGCTCCGTCGATTGCGCCCTGACCAGTGAACGACGGGCACGCCCAGCGCGTCACGATCAAGGCTATGGCATGTGAAACAGGAGCCGGAGGCACCTTGTCGCGTGAACTCCGCTAAGCACGCTTCGCGCAGTTCGTTTTGGGCCTCGGGTAGAGCAACGATTAAATCGATCCACGCCCGAAGGAAAGGATCATCATGGCCCGCCGGACGGTAACGGAGCGACAACGAAGGGCCGTCGAGCCACCAGCCACCCCCGGTACGACGGTCTTCCATCGCGTCGAAATTTGCAAACGATGGCGAGCTTTCCTTACGGAACCAAACCGCCTGCAACTGATCGACCAGTTCGATTGGTAGTCGGCTCACCAGGTCGGCAAGCGAAACCGGCAAAGCGGTCGTCCCGAGTAACGTTCGTAAACGATTGTCAAAATTCGCGTGCCCCTCTTCTTGAAGCTCTTCGAGGAGGTTCCGTAGCGAATCGACGACATTGGCCGCCAAAGCGACCTGCTGAGGATCGTCCGCGTTAATATCGAAAAATGAAAAATCTTCGCCAAGCTGTCCGAACGCTTCGCTCGCTTGCGGATCGGCGGCAAGCAACAGCTTGAGCAGTGCGGGCAACTCGCCATCGAAGTCGCCAATCGCTGCGGCAGGCCATTCACGAAGTGCGTGCCCCGCTTCGCTGAGGGCCGAATCGTCGAGCGTTGGTAAAGCGAGCAAGGGGATGCCACGAGCAAAACTCTTCGCAAGATCGGCTTCATGGCATTCGCCACAAGAGGCGTTGTAATCGAGGCGAGCCGTGAGATCGCCCGTCGCATCGATTCCATGGCACTCACGGCAATCGAAGGGACGCTCCGCTTTGTCAAAGTGAAACGCTTCGTGGGATGCGTGGTTGAAGGTGATTCGCGTCCGTCGCACATAAGGCCAGGGACCAAAATCAGGGTGCCCCGATTCGGCAGGACTACTGACGAAGTCGGCGAAGACCTCCTGATGACACGCTTGGCAGCGGGCGTCGGTGAGGGCCGTTAGGTCATGCTTTGCGCCATGGTGCTCTTGATGGCAAACGGCACAGGCAAGCGGTTCATTAGGCGAGGCGTGATTTTTTGGGGGGGCAAGCGTTTCGGTGGGAAGTCCGTGTGCCAACAAAGGCTCTGCGCCCGGCATGGAAAAATTTTGGTGGCATTTAAGACAAAGCATGGACTGCGTTTCTTCCGAGGCCCCGGCACCGCGTACGCCATCGCCAACTAAAGTGAGAGCGTCGCCATTCGCGCCCGGGTGACACGTGGCACACCGTTCGGTCCCCGCTGTGCGAGCGATCACTTGGGCATGATGGGAAGTGAGCGTCCCTGGAACAATCCACTCGTTTCGGTCTGCTGAGCCGAGCGTCAAGAGTATCGCTCCGAGCGAAAGCAGCGCGGCTCCCCCGATCCAACGGCCTCGTCGAACACGCAGGCTTCGCTTCGGTTTGCAATGGCGGGCAAGGCAACACTGGCCCTCGGGCGTCGGTCCTTCTCCGTCGCCCTCGGGTCCGTCGCAAGGGCCACCGCGCAGCTCCGATCGATTGCAAAGCCATCGGTCCCCATCACGGACCGGTTGGCATTCAACAGCCCCGGGGCATCGTCCCGACGTTGTTGGCCCTGCAGAACAGGGACACCCCTCTTCCTCTAAGCCGCAGAGCCAAGAGCGATGGGGACGATCGTAGTCGGCTGGCGGAGTGTCGCCGTACAGATTGGCCCGGCGGGGTGGCCTTTTTTCGTCGTCTGAGTGGGGCTCAGGATTGGTCATGCCGCACCTCCCCGAAAGGCAACGGCCAGCAAACCATGCAATGCGCCGAAGAGAATTAGCCCCCAAGTAAGCGCGACATGGGCAAAAACCCACAACTTCAGAAGCCCTTGTCTCGATTCATGGAAATCAAGGTCATCCTTCCTGCGTACGAGCTTAAAGAGCCGCTCACCGGCCATATGTTCTCCTTCGGTCGAAAGGCGATCGATGGCCGTAAGTTCATCGAACAGCCGCTTACGGGTTGCGCTAGTCGGTCGCCACCAGTAAGCAAGTGAGCGTGGTCGAGCGAAGAACCCATGCAGCCGGTCGGCATAATAATCGGCTAAGGTCGTCGCGCCGGTTGCATGGACAGCACGAAGGACCGTCGCCCGCGCTTCGTTGCGAACTTGGGCCCGGAGCCGTGGAATCCGTTCGTAAATGAACGGTTCCCCCGTCCGTGTGATTTGCTTCGGAATCGTTCGTGTTAGGTAAAGTCCTATCAAGCCACTTGTGAAAGTGGCGAGAAAAAGAAAAGCCAGTAAGCCTTCGATCCAACCGCTGGGCCAGCTTAAGCCCCCTCCGGCGGGGTGCTGTGCCGTAAGATGCCACCAAAAAATCATGCCTGAGCCCATCCCCGTCCAAAGATGCGCCTGCATCCAACCGGCACTACTGCCCAATGGCAGACTGGGCAGTTTCTTCCGAAGATTGTAAGCCGCTAGGAACAGGACCATCGTATAAAGGGCATAGCCCGTAGCATGGCCCGATCGAGCAAGCGAACGATCGAGCCAAGCCATCCAAACAACGACCGCCACCCCACCGCCGGCAAGCAGCAAGGCATTTTTTATTCGGCGGCGAGTAAGATAACGCATCGTTTTCTAGCGATTGGTCCAGGTCGTCAGCGGCGCCGGTTCGGCTAAGTTAATCCGAACCAGTGCATCGTGGGGACAAGCGTTTTGACAGGCCGGACCGGTCCATTGATCGACGCACAGGTCACATTTGGTTGCCCGCAAGATCGGTTGGCCCGTGGTTTCATCAAAGATGAAGGCTTCC
>JAJRUA010000031.1 GCA_024278035.1 Planctomycetota bacterium
CCCTCACTCGCCGGACCAAAGCGTCCGCAAGATCGCGTGTCGCTCACCGAGATGAAGACCGAATTCGCCAAGTCGCTCTCCGCCGATGTCGGGCCGAAAGGGTTTGGCCTGTCGGACGAAGTGCTAGGCCGTACCATGACGATCCAGGACAATGGCCAATCGTCGGAGATCACTCACGGAGCGGTTGCCATTGCAGCGATCACCAGTTGCACCAATACGTCGAACCCCAGCGTGATGGTCGCCGCCGGTTTGGTAGCGAAGAAGGCGGCCGCCCTCGGCCTCAAAGCCCAATCGCATGTGAAGACGAGCCTCGCCCCCGGTTCGCGCGTTGTGACGGACTATCTTGAGAAGAGTGGCCTCGACCAATCGCTCGAAGCGGTCGGTTTCTACACCGTCGGCTACGGCTGCACCACGTGCATCGGCAATAGTGGTCCGCTGCCTGAGCCGGTGGCCAATGCTGTTGTCGAAGGTGAACTGATCGTGTCGGGCGTTCTCTCCGGCAACCGGAACTTCGAGGGTCGTATCAACCCGCACGTGAAGGCCAACTACTTAGCAAGCCCGCCACTGGTGGTCGCCTATGCCATTGCCGGTACGACCGACATTGACCTTACGACCGAGCCGCTCGGCCAAGACACCAGCGGCAGCGACGTTTTCCTCAAAGACATTTGGCCCACGCACGAGGAGGTTCAATCGACCGTCGATGCGTGTGTGCTGCCCGAGATGTTCCAAAACCAGTACGGCGGTGTTTGGGAGAAGAACGCCATGTGGAACGCCATCGCCACAAGCGAAGGGAGCCTCTTCGACTGGGACTCGCAAAGCACTTACATCCAAGAGCCCCCGTTCCTTACGACGCTCACAGTCGAGGTAAGCCCGATCGCTCCGATCACGGGTGCCCGTTGCATGGCCGTGCTGGGGGATTCGACGACGACCGACCACATCTCGCCCGCCGGGGCGATTGCCAAGGACTCGCCCGCTGGGCGGTTCTTGCAAGAGGCGGGCGTTGATTCTCGTGATTTTAATAGTTACGGCTCGCGGCGCGGCAACGACCGGGTGATGACCCGCGGCACGTTCGCCAACATCCGCATCCGTAACCACTTGGCCCCCGGTACCGAGGGGGGCGTCACCAAGTATTTGCCCCTTGATCCCCAATCGCCGGGGGCGGGCGAAGTGATGTCCATCTACGACGCTGCGATGAAGTACCAAGCGGACGGCACGCCGCTCGTCGTCTTAGCCGGTGCGGAGTACGGCACGGGCAGCAGCCGCGACTGGGCCGCCAAGGGGACCTATCTATTGGGCGTCCGGGCCGTGCTAGCCGCCAGTTACGAGCGCATTCATCGCAGTAACTTGGTCATGATGGGCGTCCTGCCGCTGGAGTTCCAAGACGGCGCCACTCGCGAATCGCTCGGCCTCACCGGCGAAGAGACTTTTGATATCGAAGGCCTCAGCGACGACCTCCAGCCACGCCAAACGATCACCGTCAAAGCGGGCGAAAAGACCTTCCCAATGACGGTCCGAATCGACACGCCCGTCGAGCTGGACTACTACCGCCACGGCGGCATCTTGGCCTTCGTCTTACGGAAGCTGTTGTCGGAAGAGTGAACCACGACGGAACTACGGAACGACGAAAGGAAAGATGAGGAACCGCGAATACGCGCGAATGAAACGCAAATAAAATGAGGTAGGCTGGTACCGGTAGACCAACGCTACTGCTGGTTTTTCTGGTAATCTCTAATAAAGGTTAAAAGAGCATCTTCAAACGCTTCATTGTAGTCGTCGGGGGTTTCAACCTTTATTGAATCGGTGGGTGTTGTATGCCTGCCTTGGTAGACATCAGCGTTGAGTGGGTAGGTTTCTTGGAAGATAGTATCCGTATTATTTGACAATGAAATCACCATGTCGATGCTTACCGGCATGTGAGTTCCGATCAAACCCAAGCTGTAGGTCGTTAGATAGCTGCTGGCAAAAGCACGGGCCCTAGCTTTACCAGAGGTTGTATCCTTAAATTTTACATGTAAAGTCGGAGTATCACTTGGGTATTCATCTGGAGCTTCGGAAAAGACACCTGTCGCCTCAAATACATCCAGTATTTCTTCTCGCATTCCTTTTTCAGCAAAGCCCATGCGAATACCAAGGTAGTGTCGGAATTCGCAGTCGATTTTTACCGGAAGTGGTTCAGGCGGACGGTATACATCGGCGTAATTGGCAAACCCCATAGTTTGGTTTAGGTAGACAGTTTGACACCCAATTGCCATTGCAAAAATGACGATCGCTAATGCAGTTGTAATCGTTCTTGTAAGACCCATTTAGCTATCCTCAGCCCCATTTCCCGTGAGTTGCTCGTTGACGGTCGCAAAACAACATTTTTCTGTCAATGCATATTTAGCGATTAAACGGTGGGCCTAGCGGCACCACCCTACTTTTCTTATTTTTCCTTATTCGCGTTTCATTCGCGCGTATTCGCGGTTCCTCTTCTTTTCTTTTTCTTCGTGTCCTTTGCGCCCTTCGTGGTTCAAAGCTTTTCGTCGTTTCGTAGTTCCGTCGTGGTTCCCTTCGGCCCCAGGTAAAGCATGAAGCCACCCAAGATGCAGCCGACGTTTCGGCTTGAGCTACCGGGCAACGCAGACCAAGCCCTTGCCCAATTACGCCGTGCCATCCAATCGCCCGAACTCGAAGGCCAGGCCGAGTCGGCAGGGCCTTGTCTTGATTTTAAGATCGAAGCGGCGGACCGGCGGTTTTGGTCACCGCATCTGTGCATCTCTCTCAGCGACTCCGAAGGGACGGAAGAAACGACCGAAGTCCATGGCCGATTCTCGCCTCGCCCCGAGATTTGGACCCTGATCATGGCCACCTATTTCGGCACCATCACCTTTGCCTTCTTTGCCGCCATCTACGGCTACGTGCAATGGTCGCTTGGCCAGACGCCGTGGGCCCTGGGCGTGGTCCCCGTGGGTGTGGCCCTGATCGCCGCCCTGCATTTGGCGAGCCTCGTCGGCCAACGTCTCAGTTCAGACCAAATGGAGCTTTTGCGCTCTCGCTTCGACCGATCGGTCGAGATTGCCTTTGATAAAGAAAGTTTGACCGCTAATACGCGCTAATGTTCAGGGATACAAGACAAACAGGAGGGGTAATAGGCCCGGCATTCATGCCGGGTTAAAGGGCCCCCGGTCGCCACAAGAAAGCCCCGTTAACGGGGCTTTTTCTATCACTGGATTCATCGGTGACCCCGGCATAAATGCCGGGCCTATTATCAGTCATTTTTTTCTTATCAGCGTGTAGGAGCGGTTTTTCTTCCTTTCCAAAAAAAAGATCAGAAAAATTGGGCCGACGGCGTGACAACGGGCACCGAGATTCTGCCTATATTGGTACCAGCCTCCCATGAGCCAATCTTCCTCCAACGCCGCCGCCCTTCTCGACCGTGCCCAGCAGGGCTCGATGTCTTCGCTCGGGCATTTGATGGGCCTCTACGCCAGCTATCTCAAGCTGGTCGTTTCGGCCCAACTGGATGGCCGCCTGCGGACGCGGGTCAGTGCGTCGGACGTGGTGCAAGAGACCTTCTACGAAGCGCACCGTGATTTCTCCGGATTTCGTGGCGAATCGCCCGAGGAGTTTTTGGCATGGATGCGTAAGATTCTAGTGAATAATTTACTTAGGGCCGTTGAGCAACATGTGCTGACCGCCAAACGGGACGTGCGGCGTGAAGTGTCGCTCGAACGAATGCAGGGAGGCGTCGATCGGTCCGCCATGCGGTTCGCGTCGCTCGCGTCCAGCAAAGAAGAATCGCCCAGCACCGACCTCCAGCGCCAAGAACGAGAGTCGGTCCTCGCCGAAGTACTAACCGAACTGCCTGCCGATTATCGAAAGCTAATCCGTCTTCGCCATCTGGAAGGACTGTCGTTTGCTGAGGTGGCGATCCGCATGAACCGATCAAGCGGCGCAGTGCGAATGCTCTGGCTTCGGGCACTGAAGCAGTTGCGTGAAAAGTTCGACGAGCGGGGCAAACAATGAGCAAAATCAAATCCCTCTCCCCCGAAAGGGGAGGCCGACTTCCTAGAGAAGCGGGGGGAGGGGTAAATATCCCTGAGAAAAGTAAGCCTTCTTCCTCACAATCCTCTACGGACCTTGCATTGATTGGTACCGAGCAGCAGGAACGCTTGGCCGATATTCTGGATCGGTACGTCCTTGCGATGGAACGGGGCGAAGAGCCTTCGCTGAATGAACTGGCAGCAGCTCATCCCGAACTGGCGGAGATTTTGCCGCAGTATCTCGACGGCGTGCGGATGATTCACGAAGCGATGGCGTTGCCGGATTCGTCAAACGAAGAAGCGGCATCCTCATCGGCAGAATCCGATACAAAATCCGCGGCTAAGCAGATCGGCGACTATGAGATCCTCCGCGAGCTTGGTCGGGGTGGCATGGGCGTTGTTTACGAAGCTCGTGAGTTGTCGCTCAACAGGCACGTTGCGCTCAAAGTACTGCCCTTTGCGGCGGTGCTAGACGAACGGCAAATCTCACGTTTTCGGATCGAAGCCCAAGCGGCGGCAGGACTGCATCACTCGAACATTGTCCCCGTGTTTGCGGTCGGGCAAGAACGGGGCGTGCATTTTTATGCGATGCAGTACATCGAAGGGCAATCGCTCAAGGAAGCGCTGGACGAGTTGCGTGAGAAAGAGAGGAAGCGTGCGGCTGATACCCATGAATCCCCCTCCCCCGAAAGGAGAGGCCGATTTCCTAGGGAAGCGGGGGGAGGGGTAAAGAGCCCTGGTACTTGGTTCGCCCCCTCCCCTAACCCCTCCCCCGAAAACGAGGGAGGGGGATTTTCGGAGTCCAACCCACCAACAGCACACGATGCCACGACAGTACGCATGCGTGCCGAAGGGGGGCTCTCAACGGCTCGTTCGATTCGAGAAACGAACCATTTTCGCTCCGTTGCCAAGCTGGGAATTGAAGCGGCCGAAGCGATTGAATACGCCCACCAGTACGGCGTGGTACATCGCGACATCAAGCCGGGCAATTTGCTGTTGGATCAAAATGGCAAGCTGTGGGTGACCGACTTTGGCCTTGCGCGTGTTCAATCGGAAATGAGCGTCACGCTGCCCGGCGACATTATCGGCACGCTTCGGTACATGAGCCCCGAACAGGCACGCGGGCGGAGCGACTTGATCGATGGCCGAACGGATGTCTACGCCCTCGGATGTACGCTCTACGAAATGCTGACGCTTCAGGCGGCCCATCCGGGGGACGATCATCACACGCTCCTTAAACGGATCGAATCGGCGGATCCGATTACCCCACGGCATCTTAATCCGTCGATTCCGATCGACTTGGAGACGGTCGTTCTGCGGGCGATGGAAAAATCGCGTGAGGATCGCTACCTCACAGCCCAGGAACTTGCCGACGATTTACAACGTTTCCTTGAGGGGCGGCCCACCGTTGCCCGACAGCCAAATCTCGTGGAGCGAACCGCCAAGTGGTTGATGCGACGGCGCGGTGTGGCTGCGGCGGTAGCGGCAGCCTTGGTACTTGTTTCTATCGTATCGATTACCAGCGCCGTTTGGATCGCTGCGGCCAGCCATCGGACGGCCGAGGCGCTAGCGGAATCGGAGTCGCATTACCAGCAAGCTCGTGCGGTGGTCGATCATTTTGGCGTGAATCTTGCGGATCGGCTTGTCGAACTACCCGGCACGGAACGATTGCGCCGTGATCTCCTTCGCGACACGCTGGGCTATTATCAAGAGTTCCTCAAGACGGCGAGCGCCGACGCAGTGCTCCACAACGATTGGGCCACAACGCACTTCAAGGCAGCGGTTATTGCTGAGCGACTGGGGGATCTGACTTCAGCGCGAATAAGCACCCGAAAAGCGGTTGTCGCATGGCGAGATTTATCCGATGCTTCGGAAAAAAATCGCTCACAACTTGCCTATGGCCTGAGCAACCTTGCTCGCCTGGAAGGCCTTTTAGGGAACGCGGCCCGTGCCGATAAGCAATTTGCCGAAGCGATTACGATTCAGCGGGCGTTGGCCGAGCAATTCCCCCAAGAGGCCCGGCACGCCAGCGCGTTGGCCGAAACGCGGGCCAATCAAGGGTTAATGTGGCAGCGGAGCGGCGCTAGCCAAGCGGCA
>JAJRUA010000279.1 GCA_024278035.1 Planctomycetota bacterium
TGATAACATCACCTTGGCAGCCGCAACGGTTGAAAAGCTTTGCTTGGAAGACGCAGCTCCCAAAGTACTAAGCCGTTCAATTGAACAGCTAACACAAGAAATCGAAGCGGTCCGCTGCCGATGGGAAGCAAGCTGACGTATTCTATTGATCGCTACGGCTTGGGCTCGAGGTAGCCCAGGTGGTGGGCCGCGTGGAGCAGGCTGACTTTGGTGAGGGTCTCTTCGTCCATCGAACCAAACAAGGGCGAGGGCAGAAAATCTCCGTCATGAGCCGCCAGACGATCGACCGTTTGTTGCAGCAATTCGACGGCTTCCGAATCGGTTAAGGAATCGGGCTCGGGAACCGTCTCAGGGGCGGTTGGCATCCCGCCGGTAAAACCTTCGGCTAAGATTTTCCGCTTCATTCCAGGCCCGACCGTCATCTTCATCACCCAAAACAACATTCGCATCGGTAGCGGTGGCTTGGGAAAACCATCGATCGGAAACCGCATCCAATCAGCGATATGAATACAGGCTTGGGCGAGAGACCAGTTGCCGTTGCTCCGATAGCCCCCTTCAAGCAGCAAATGAACTTCCGCCATCATTTCCTCAAAATTGGCGAAAGCAAGCGAACGTTTATCGGGTTCCGGTTTTGCCATGAGGGGATAAGAGGTGTTGGAGACAGGGGGAAGGTGATGAGAATCGTTTTCGTAGGCGAGCCGGGTGCCGTAAGGCCCCGGAGGTTTCGGCGGAAATTACGGCTGCTCCGAAACACCTCCACAATCCGTATTCAGAAAATCTCCGGCGGCGAAGACCCGCCGAAGGAGGGACGCCGACGGCTCGCCATCCAAACGAGTGCAAATCCGTCAAGAATCTAGACTCTTCACTCTTCGTGGGATCGCCAATAAGGTTAAGGGTAATTCGGCGACCGGTTCGCCGGTAGATGGCAGATCGACCAATCGAGGCGGAAGTGACAGAAAAAGCTCCCAGCGAAGCCGAGGAAACCCGTGGGGCCGAGGACGGTGCCTTCCCGAAGCGTCGGCTCGGCGTGTGGATCGTCGGTGCCCGGGGAGGGGTGGCGACGACGATGGCGGTCGGTTGGGCGGCGCTGGCCCGGGGTGAAGCCCCAACAACTGGCCTCGTAACCGAAGGAAGTCCCTTTGACAGCCTCGGTTGGGTGGGTTGGGACCAGATGGTCCTTGGGGGCCATGAAGTGCGCAGCGGGAACCTTGCCGACGCGGCTCGGGAACTGGAACGCCAACAGGGGGCTCTCCCTCCTGGATCGGCGGATCGATACGCCGAGGAGCTTGCAGCGATCGACGCTCGCATACGCCCTGGCGTACTCTACCAGAGTGGCTCGGCAATCGATCGGCTTGCCGAAGAGAGGCAGCATGTGGCAACCAACTCGCCCCGTCAGGCGATTGATCACATCTCGGCCGACTTGGCGGCTTTCCGCGAAGCGAATCGGCTTGATCGGGTGGTGGTCGTGTTGCTCGGCTCAACGGAGCCGCCGGTTGAGATCGAAGAGTTGCCGGACGATTGGGATTCGCTTGCTCGGCGATTGAAGAGGGAGGCCGATTGTCCGCTCCGATCGAGTTCGCTCTACGCGATTGCGGCGATCGAGTCGGGCTCTCCTTTGGTGAATTTCACCCCTTCGAGGGGAGCCGACTGCCCGGCTATCGAAAAATTATCAAAAAAAATTGGAGTCCCTCATTGTGGTCGCGATGGCAAGACGGGCGAGACTTTGATCAAGTCGGTTTTAGCGCCAATGTTTGCCGCTCGGCAGCTAGAAGTCCAAAGTTGGGTCAGTCATAATTTGCTTGGCAACCGGGACGGAGCGATTCTTGCCGAGGCGGAAAACAAGCGGGCGAAAATCGAAAGTAAGCAGCAATTGCTCGAAGAATTGCTCGGTTATCAGCCAGAGAATCTCGTCTCGATCGAGCCCATTGCGAGCCTGGGCGACTGGAAGACGGCGTGGAATAACGTGCATTTCAAGGGTTTTTTGGGTGTTCCGATGACTTTGCAGTTCACCTGGCAGGGGTGCGACTCCGCACTCGCTGCGCCGTTGGTGCTCGACCTTGTGCGGCTGATCGACCGGGCTGCCGAGCGAGGTGAATCGGGCGCGATTTCAGAGTTGGGAGCGTTTTTTAAGTCGCCAATGGGAGGCTCACCTCATGCGTTTGCTGAGCAGACAGAGCGGCTGATCGCTTGGGCTCAAAAGTAAATTTGCGTGAAGGGTTGGCAGAACGATTGGGACAAAATGGAACGGTCATCAGAAAGAACTTTGCAAGATTTCTTGTGATTCGTCTTGACGAACCGCGCAGTGACTTGATTCAATGCGCGCATACCAGAGGCAAGGGGTCTTGTCCACAACGAGTGGAGGACCGTATCTCTGGTGATTGTTTCAACCGTTTTCGCTCCTCCCTTTTACGATGCGCCCAAGGGTGCGGAGCGATTAAAAACTTACCGGGCGCCGCCAGGGAAGGAGCCATTCCATATGGCAGCGACAAAGAAGCCGGCCAAGAAA
>JAJRUA010000280.1 GCA_024278035.1 Planctomycetota bacterium
AGGACTCCCCCGCCATGCACGAGCATGAAGACGATGAAGAGGACGATGACGAGGACGAGGACGACGGAGAGGGATCATCGACCAAGTAGTCCTTATTGAAATCGTAGTTAGAAGTAGCGCGGAGGGATTCCGTTGCTACGCCACTCAAGGAGATAGGGGTTAAGAAGACATAGGCACCACGCCACCCAATCGGGCCTCCTAACGGGCACCCTGGCAAGTCATCGCCAGGGTGCCCGTTTTTTTCGTAACGGACCTACAATGCACAAAAAACAGCAGAGAAATTGAACGCGAATTCAGCGGATCAACGCGAATAAAGAAGTTTTTTATCCGTGGTCATCCTTACTAATCCGCGTCTAATTCTTCTGCTTTTTACCTTCGTGGTTCCCGCATAAGAACTGCCGTTCCGGCTTTGGCCTTGATCTGGAATACTCTTGCTTCGCGAGTTTATCCCAATTGCCCAAATTGCAGGGCGGCAGCCGCCGCCAAAATCAGATGGAAATCTTTTTCTCCGTTGGCGAGCCGAGCGGCGACTTGCACGGTGCGAACTTGATTCGTGAGCTTCGCACACGATTTGCTCAAAGCCATTCGGGCGAAGAGCTGCGCTGCGTGGGCTATGGTGGTCCTCGCATGGAGGCCGAAGGGGCCGAGCTGCATACCGACCTGACCAAGATGGCGGTCATGGGCTTCTTCTTGCAAGTGATGAAGAAGGTTCCCAAGTTCTTTCGACTAGCGCGCGAGGCACGCCGCTATTTCCGTGAGCATCGCCCCGATGCGGTGGTGCTGATCGACTTTCCTGGTTTCAACTGGCACATCGCTCGTCATGCAAAGCGGGAAGGGGTCCCCGTTTTTTATTACGGTACACCGCAGCTTTGGGCGTGGGCACCATGGCGGGTGAAAAAAATGCGCCGGACAGTGGACCATGCTCTCTGCAAATTGCCGTTTGAGGAGAAGTGGCTCTGCGAGCGAGGCTGCAACGCCACGCATGTAGGCCATCCCTACTTCGACGAACTACGTGGCCGTAAGTTGGACGCGACATTCATTACTGAGCAGCGCAACGAGAAAGAGGGGCCGCTCGTAACGATCCTTCCCGGTTCGCGTACGCAGGAGGTCAAGGATAATTTTCATTGGCAACTTGCTGCTGCCGAGCGGATTCGCCAGCAGGTGCCCGACGTTCGATTTGCCGTGGCGGCATTCAAGCCTTCGCAAGCGGAGCTTTGTGAGAAGCAGATCGCTAAGTTGGATTGGGCTGCTGCGGAGCGTCCGGTCGTTCATGTGAAACGAACGGGCGAGCTGATCGAAGCGGCGACCTGCTGCTTGGCCGTTTCTGGTTCGGTATCGCTAGAGCTACTTTTTCACGCTAAACCGACCGTGATTCTTTACCACGTTTCGCGTTTCCCTTTTTGGTTGCAGAAGATTTTCCGCCGTGTCCGTTACATCACGCTGGTCAATTTGCTGACGACGGACGACCTTTTTCCCGAAGAAGTCGGCATCTACGACCCGTCGTGCCCCGACGATGCCCATGTGCTGATGCCTGAGTATCTCACCTGCGAAGACCGGTCGGCAGAGCTTGCAGGGCATCTGATTGAGTGGCTCACCGATGAGACGGCTCGTGAGGCGTTGATTGAGAAGATGGGCAAACTTCGCGAACAGGTCGGCCACGGCGGTGCTTCAGAACGAGCGGCAGAGTACCTGCTGCGTGAACTGACCAGCAGCGCTGCCCAACGTGCGGTTGCGTAGTTGGCGTGTGTCGGGTGCCACTGTCTGGCTTGTCCAGCAGTGGCACCCCTTATCGAATGACATCTTTTGCTAGGATCACACAAACTATGCTCTTTGGCAGTGCTGCTCCCACACCGTATGACCTTCGGTTCATGCTATTCGGGTTCCCCATTCGTATACACCCAGGTTTTTGGGTCGTTGCGGTCCTCTTGGGAATGAATCTGCCGCCCCGTTACGTCCCGATTTGGGTAGCGGCGGTGCTCGTTTCGATTTTGGTCCATGAATTGGGCCATGCCGTGGTGCAACGCTGGTTCGGGGGGCGTCCGCAGATTGTCCTTTACACTTTCGGAGGTGTTGCCGCAGCGGAAGGCGTCGATCGGTCCCCTTGGCGGAACATTTTGGTGTCGTTGGCGGGGCCTGGCGCAGGCTTTATTTTCTTTGGCGTACTCTACGCTGCGACGCAATTTTTTGGTGAACCGACCAATCTCAACGCTAAAATCGCAATTATTTTTCTTTTAGAGATAAATTTTTTTTGGGGCGTGATCAATCTTTCGCCCATTCTTCCGCTTGATGGCGGACACGTGGCTCGCGAACTGCTGATGCTGTTTCTGAAGCCGTCGAAAGGCATGGTTGCCTCGCTTTGGTTGTCAATTTTTGCGTCGGTTGTTATCGGGTTGTTCCTCTTCCAAATAACGAAATCTACTTGGAATCTAATGCTTTTCGGCATGTTGGGTTATCAAAGTTACGAAGCGCTCGTCGCTTATCGGCGTTCGCGCGGTGCTTGGTAAGTGAACCGTTTGCAAGCGATAGGTTGATGTTCACAGGAACGCTGTTGGTTCGCTGCAATGGCGTTCTTGATCCGATAAAAGGACTCGAAGAAGAAAAAATATGCTGAGTTTTTAGAAAAACCTGTTGCAGTACCACGACTAATGCTTACAGTATCGCCCAGGTGCAACCGATGATGGTTGACAACGTAAGCGAATCAAAAAAAGCAGTTGAGAGCAAAGCACGGAGCACGGCTCGAAGCAATTTTTTGGTTGGCTAGATTTTTTTGACCATCAGTCGGGAGTCGCTGCGGAAGAGCGGCTCATTATGGAAACGGGGCGTCAAGATCGCCAGAACTTATCGTTGCGGCTTACTTGATACTCCCCGACTCACTTTTTAAGGAGGATTCCTGTGGCTAAGAAGAAACGCAAAGTTGCCAAAAAGAAGGCAGCGAAGAAGAAGGTTGCCAAGAAGAAAAAGAAGAAGGTAGCCAAGAAGAAGACGACGACCAAGCGTAAGGTCGCCAAGAAAAAGAAGAAAAAGGTAGCCAAGAAGAAGACGGCTAAGAAGAAAAAGAAAAAGGTAGCCAAGAAGAAGACGGCTAAGAAGAAAAAGAAAAAGGTAGCTAAGAAAAAGACGGCTAAGAAGAAAAAGAAGAAGGTAGCTAAGAAGAAAAAGGCGAAGCGCAAAGTGAAGCGGAAGTCCGCTAAGAAGAAGCGCTAAGTACTTCTCTTTGAAGAGAAATCGGAGCTGCGGCGGCTAACCCCTGCCAAACGCTTTGAGCAATAAAAAGCCGCGTGGCTTGGCAGGATGCCAGCTACGCGGCTTTTGCTGTTTTCACAGCGTTTTTAACGAGGTTTTTCACGCCAGGATGGCGTGGCTATAGCCTCGCCATCCTGGCGAGGGATATCTCGCAACGTTAAAGAACGGGCAGCGAAGGCACCGGAGGGGCTGCGGCATGGGCGTCGGCAAGCTCGCGAACCATCTTGCGTGTGATCTCCCGCAGAAAAGGCGCGACTTCTTCGTCGGCAAAGTTGTCCGAGGTCTGACCATCGTCGCCTCGCTTCCGTAAATCCATGTTGATCGGCACTTCACCAAGGAACGGCAAGCCAAGTTCCGCCGCCTTGGACTTTGCACCGCCGTTGCCGAAAATGTCGTAGCGGATACCGTTATCGGGGCAAAGGAAGTAGCTCATGTTCTCCACAACGCCCAACACCGGGATGTTCACCTTGCGGAACATGGCAATCGCTTTGACGGCGTCGAGCAAGGCCACGTCTTGTGGTGTGCAGACGACGACCGACCCGCTGAGTGGCAAGAGCTGTGACAACGTCAGTGCGATGTCGCCCGTGCCGGGAGGCATGTCGATGATGAGGTAATCAAGGTCTCCCCAGTTCGTATCGCGAAGCATCTGCGTCACCGCACCATGAAGCATGGGCCCGCGCCATACGATTGCCTCGTCGGCAGGAACCATGAAGCCCATGCTGATGAGCTTGATGCCATCCTTTTCAATCGGTTGAATTTTCCCATTAACTTGCTGAGGCCGCTCGTTGACGCCTAACAGGTGCGGAACACTCGGGCCGTAAACGTCGGCGTCCATCAAACCGACCTTACAGCCGACGTTTTTGAGGCCGTAAGCGATGGTTGTTGCAATCGTGCTCTTACCAACGCCCCCTTTGCCACTACCAACGGCGATAACGCTCTTCGCTGTTACCCCTACTTGCCCCAGTTTCTCAGCCGGGCGATTGTGTTCGGTAAAATGGATCGCGTAGTCGGACGTTTCGTGCCCAAGTTCTTTGACCAATTGATCGCCGAGCTTCGCAGCGAACTCCTGACGAATTGGCGCTGCCCAGCTTGTCAGCGCGATTTCGATAGAGACCGTATCGTTTTGAGACTCAATCGCTCCTGTCTGTCCCAGTTGGCCCAAGGGACGCCCCGTCTCAGGGTCCGGAAAGGCTTCAACAATCGAACGAACCGATTCAAGGGAGGGCATAGCGATCAACGGGGGAGTAAGCGTTGTGGAGGAAGACGGGGGCGAGCCCGTAGTTTAAGGCTGGTTCTTAAAAAACCACAGAGCCAGTCGGGATGATTGCACCGATTATTCCGGTTTTTCTCTCAATAGGGCCTGCGCCGATAGCCGATCCTTCTACAGACCTGGCTGCCCAATCGAGGCCCAAATAAGGGGAGCAGTCTGGCCGGAACGGCGACGAACGTCGTATTTTTGCTGCACGTCACGGATACCATTTGGAACTCCGGCTCTTTTTCAGGCCGCGGGAAACTTCCAAAAAGGTTCTAGGCGTCTGCTTTTAGGGGGGGGAATTCACGATGATCCGCAGGATATTTTCAGCCGCCTTGCTGACAGCCGCCATAGCGGCCACTTTCGCTTGCCAGCGTGCCGAAGCCCAGCAGGCCTATGGCCGGGCGTGGGGCGGGACGCATTCCAGTACCGATTGGGAACGTTTTTACCACTACCCGTACGTCTATTACCCCCAAAACTACTGGGGGAGTGAGTACTACCGGAGTTCGGACAGCTTGTACCATCGGTACCCAGCAGAAATGCGAATCCCGGTTTACAACAAGCGTTGGCACAACTACTACCCCAGCCCGCGCAAGTTCCACAGCGGCCATCACTTTGTGCTTGATGTTTTTTGAGCTTGTGAGCAAGAAGCGTAACAGGCGTAGCGTAGCTTTAGAGGGCGAGTCGTCGGCGTAAGCCGCCGGTGGTTGCTACCGCCGAAACAGTGCCGCTCTTGGGAGAAGGCATTCGCTGCAAAAACCTCCGGGTCCTTACGGCACCCGGCTCGCCTTAAGCACAGAGTTCAAGTTGCTCTAACGAAGGCGAGCAAGAATCTGCTTCGCTTCCGCGGCGGCTTCGGTCGTGGGTGATGAGGCGACGAGACGTTCGAGCATTCCGGCGGCGCGGCGGACGGCACTGTCGCTTCCTTTGGAGGCGGTTTTTTTGGCTTTGTCGAGCGACTTGAGGGCTTTGATTTCGGCAGCAACGTCGGCGCGCTGAGCGAGCTTTTTGATGGCCGGCTTAACGCCGGAGGGGAGCTCGTAGCCATCGTAGCGTTCGGTGAGCGCCGTCAGCAATTTGTAGGCTTGCCAGAACTGTCC
>JAJRUA010000281.1 GCA_024278035.1 Planctomycetota bacterium
ACAAACCCTCGGCTCATCTCGTCGGACGAGGTGCTTGGGGGGACCGGATTTCTCAGGGACAACGACTCAACAAAAAAACCCGCACCGGGCAAGCCCGATGCGGGGGGAAGTCGTTCACCATTTCTATCTGTAAGACCGCACGGGATCAGTTGATCGCTGCTAGCGTGTCAAACGAAAAGACCAAGTGCTGGGCTTCTCCGCCACGAAGCGTGATGGTCTTTTCTTGGGTGCTACCAGCCACTTCAACTCGTACGGTGTAGGAGTCCCAAGTTTCGCCTTCTGGCAAGCTGGTGGTGATGTACTGGCGCTCGTTGCCGGCTTGGCGTGTTGTGGCACCGGCAAGGGTCACCTTCGCCGCAGCGGGAACGCTAAGCGTAAGCTTGGTTTTAGTCGCTTCGGCAACCATCGGTGTTGGCTGGCCAAAAGAGAGGCTGGCCTCTCCACCACCGGTGAGTGTCGCGACCTTTGTCTCGACAACCGTTTTGCCATCCTGCTTGTACTCAACGCGAACGTTATAATTGTACGTCTGGCCAGCATTCAGGCTATGCGACACGTAAGCGCGCATGGTGCCCGTGCTGGTCGTCTTGTGATCGTTGACGTAAACAATGGCACCTGCCGGAACATGAACAGCCAACGAGCCGCTGGCCTTCTCCACCGAAGCGATGACCGTGCTGCTACCAGCAGCTGCCTGCGAGTAGTATCCCCCATGGCTGGCCGTGCTAATCACGCCACCAGCACTACCGTGACTGCTGTAGCTAGGGGCAACGCCGTAGCTAGAAACATAGCCACCGTGCGAACCAGCACTGGAGTAAGAAGCACCGTACGAACCGTAGGAAGCACGTGAAGCGCGATTTGCCCTAATGCGCTGAGCCAGGCGACGAATCGGACCAACGCCGTGGGAACCTGCCGAACCGTAGGAGCCATACGATGCCGTCGAGACAGCGACGCCGCCATGCGAACCCGTGCTGCCGTAGGAACCCGTGCTGCCAAACGAACCGACGGAAGCACGGCTGTAGCGAGCCGCGCGGAAGAGACCGCCATGGCTGCCAGCCGACCCGTAGCTGCCAGCCGAGACCGAAACGCCCCCCCCGTAGGAACCATAGGAGCCTCCTCCGTAAGAACCGTAACCGCCACCATGGCTGGCCCAAAAGGCGTCGGCTTGTGAGGTGCTGGCGACAAGGAGCATGGCCACGGCCAGGCCCAAGAAACGGGTAAAGAGGTTGCGAGACTTCATGTTTTGCAGTTCCATTGGAGGCATATGCTGTTGGCAAGGCCGGGGAGCACAGTGCCCCGAAAAACCTACGCCTGCTAACTAGGATACCGATCCGGCCAGGCAATTCAAGCAGTCTGGGCAGTTTATTGCGTTGAAATAGGATTTCTGGGCATTTTTCTTCGTTTCTCTTGTTCTGGCTCTCCTACTTTTCTTGTCCCCTCCAAGGAAACTACTCAGCTTTGCTAACGCTCAGACGATCCACCTCCAGGTGCCCAACGGCTCCCAGAAGGCCGATTCGCACGATGGCCTCCCGCGCGGCGACAGGCACCGACACGGTACTTTCGCGCTTGGTCCACGGAAAACTCCCGCGTAGCGGGCCAATCACTTCGTTGGCCAGGGCCGCTCTCCGTTCGTTGTAGAAAGTAACTACCACGTAAGGCCATTCCGAAGGCCGCAGGCCAAAACGAATCTCTTCCCCCCGAGCAGAAAAGGCAATACGAAGTCGCGAAACCTCACGTCCGTTCACGGCAAATCCCTGCAAGGCTTGGCTCGCTTGCCCGGGCTCACGGTTGGTAAAAGCAAGGACTCGTTTTCCTTCGGGAGCCTGTGTGTCCATCACTTCGGCTTGGCGCAAGTAATGCCAGCCAACCGGCCGCCGCTCTTCGGTATCTCCTTTGGCGATTTCTTCAAAGCCACCGTTGATGATCTCGGGACGTTTGGGATCGGGTTGGCGTTCACGTCGCTCCTCCGCCGTGCCGGTCATCGGTACAAAAAGAGTCGCTCGCAACGCTTCACGCACCAACTTGCCGTCCTCTTTGCGCATCAAGTAAAGATTCTGCTGATAGCGTTCGCCGACGGGGATGACCATTTGCCCCCCTTCGGCGAGTTGATCGACCAGCGCTTGGGGTGGTTTTTCGGGGGAGCATGTCACAATGATTTTGTCGAAAGGCGCCGCCTCAGGCCAACCAAGATAGCCATCGCCGATGCGTGTATGCACGTTGTCGCAGCCGTGCCGCTTGAGGGCTCGTGCTGCCTTGCGTCCGAGTGCCGGTACGATCTCAATCGAGTAAACATCTTGTACCAAGTGGCTAAGCACGGCGGCCTGATAGCCTGAGCCGGTGCCGATCTCCAAAACACGGTCGCCCGGCTTGGGATCGAGTTGCTCCGTCATGTAGGCCACGACAAACGGCGGAGAAATGGTCTGCTGCGAACCGATCGGCAACGCCATATCCTTGTAAGCGTTCCGTCGCTGGGCGATTGGCACAAACTCATGCCGCCGAGTGCTGCGCATCGCTTGAATCACCCGCGGATTCGTCACTCCCGCGGCGACGATTTCTGTATCCACCATTTGGTTCCGCAACCTATCCCACTCAAGGCGAGAAGATTGCCCTTCCGCTGGTGCGGTTGGAAGCAGAACGAAAACGCTCAAGAGAAAGATGCGAAAGATCATTGCCAATCGAAGGGTAAAGTTCAAGTCAACGGGCTGCTAGACTTGCGTCTACGGCTACTGTCCTCACTTGGGGAGGGAGGTTTTTTCCACAAAGCACCGGTATAAAGAAGGCCCTCCCGCCTCACTCCAATTCTACTCTATGCGAGGGTGAGCGGAGGGTGACAGGAAAGATTAAGTGCCTATCCCAGAACCGATTAGAATGTGTCCAGCGGTCAAGAAATACCGATGTATCTGAAGGTTTTAGACGTGCAGTAAAATAACCGTAACAACCGGCCCAGCGATGCCCCCGCTCCTCCCCCCTCACGTTTCCGCTGATCAGATCCGCCAGGCACGTAGCACTCTTCGTGCTGAAATGCCTGTCACGGCCAAGTGGGCCTACTTGGACCATGCAGCGGTCGCCCCGCTCAGCGGCCCCGCGGCCCGAGCGATTGAGCGTTGGACTCAAGCCGCCGTGACCGAAGGAGATACCGTTTGGCTTGAATGGGAAAAGCAGGTCGAAGCAACTCGCCGTCATGCCGCCACACTCATCGGCGCCCACAAGGACGAAATCGCTCTCATGCCGAGCACCACGGCCGGCATCAACCTCGTTGCCGAAGGCCTTGATTGGCAAAGAGGGGACAACGTCGTTGTGCTGGCCGATGAGTTCCCGTCGAACCTTTACCCCTGGATGCAGCAAGCATCGCGCGGCGTCGAGACACGTCTCCTTCCGACAGACGTGGGCCGCGTGGATCTCGATGCCCTACGCGAAAAGTGCGACGACCGAACGCGCGTCGTCTCCGTAAGTTGGGTCGGCTACGACTCCGGCTATCGGCAAAACCTTTCAGCGATTGCCGATATTGCCCACGCGTGCGGCGCTAATAGGGGCCGCGGGGCATGGTTCTTTCTTGATGCGATTCAGGGCCTCGGCGTTTATCCGCTCGACGTGACTCAAACGCCGATCGACTTCCTCGCCGCCGATGGCCACAAATGGCTCTTGGGGCCCGAAGGGGCGGGCATCGCCTACATCCGTCGCGAACGCCTCGAAGAGCTACGGCCTTTAGGCATTGGTTGGAACAGCGTCGTCGGCTGCCACAATTTTGGAAAAATTGACCTCACTCTCAAGCCGTCCGCCGGCCGTTACGAAGGGGGCTCGGCCAACATGCCGGGGATGCACGCCTTGGGGGCGAGTCTCGAACTCCTCATGCGCCAACCCATCGCCCACCTCGAAGCGGCCCTGCTCGACGTGACCGATTATCTTTGCGAACGACTCCACTCGATCGGTACCGAAGTCGCTTCGCACCGTACGGCCGAACCGACCGGCCATGACCCCCGGTCAGGCATCGTCGTCGCCACGCCCCAGGGCGTGACTCCCGAGACGGCCCGCGACCGTTGCTACGCAGCAGGAGTCGCCGTCAGTTGCCGCGGTGGGCGGCTCCGCATGAGCCCGCACGCTTATACGTCGCATGGAGAAGTGGACCGTTTGGTGGACGCTATCGCTGGCCGCTGACAGCTTTCTCTGACATCGTGTACCATTTACTTCTATCCCGTTCACGTTTCAGAGCCCCAAGCCATGTCCCGTCGTGCAGTTTACACCGGTTCGTTTGACCCGATCACGCTTGGCCACCTGAACGTGATCGAACGCGCTCGTCTGGTTGCTGACGAGTTGATCGTGGGGGTCGGCATGAACGCCCACAAGACGCCCCTCTTTACGGGCGAAGAGCGAGTCGCTCTGGTCGAAAAAGCGATTCAAAAGGCGGGCCTCGAACACGTCACCGTCAGACCGTTCTCCGGCCTTGCGGTTCGATTCGTCCATGAGTCGGGCTCAAGGCTGATCGTCCGTGGCGTTCGGTCGGTCACGGACATGGAGGCAGAGTTCACCATGATCCTGGCGAACCGAAAGCTCGACCCCGAGATTGAGACGGTATTCTTCATGGCGGGCGACGAGTTCTCGCATGTCTCCAGCACGCTCATCAAACAGATCACGCCGCTAGCCAGCGACGACGAGCTAGCGAAGTTTGTCCCGCGCGGGATAATCCCTGAGCTGCGTGAGAAGCTGCCGAAGTAGTCACCCCTGAAAAAGCCCCTTCCCCCCAAGCATCTCGCCCGACCGAAGTGAGTCGAGACGTTGTCACACTGCGTTGGCCAGTTGAGGGAGTTGATCTTTCCGGCTGAGGGGATCGGTGAGCCGGCAGGTGATCCATGCGATCGGCGCAAACAGAATCGCATGGAGCAGTTTGCGGATATTTGACCCGGCGGCAGCCAGAAGGACGTTGATTGCATCGCCGGCTAGACCTTTCAGGTAGCAGCGACCGAGGCGATGATCGCTTTTGAGGTGGCCAATCTTCGGTTCGACCGCACTCCACCGTTTGCGTCGTTTCTTTCCTTTTGGCCGCGTGAAATATTTTTCTTGCTGTTGCCATTGAAATGTCTCGACGCTGCGCAAAAACGACCTGAATATCCTCGAAGGAATCCAATCCGTATTCGATAAATGGCCCATTTTACCGGAGATAATCAGCGTCGCTGAGTAGTTAACTTTGCAATTCTCCCGGGTCAGCCCCGTACGGAATCTCTCTTGAAGTCTTCGCTGTAGCTACGGCGATTTGAGGCGATGTATCGAGTTTCGGTAAGTCCATTCGGATTCTCTTCCAGAGCTTTAGTATCTGGGGCCCAACTCTGTCCGGAAGTGGTGGAGCTTGCGAGTGGATAACTTGGTGGTAGAAGTACTTAACTAAGCCCGTTCGGAAATATGTAAAAAACATAGAATAATCCGCTTGATTCGCCGATGTAGCTACGCTACGTTGTGGGCACGAAACGAGACCATTCAGCGGATTAGCTTCCGTCACTGAGGCACGGTCTCGTTTAGCTTGGAACGGAACATGAAGGACGGCCACTAAATTCCTGTGGGGTCTTTCTATCTTTTGAGAAGAGGAGATTCTGATGCGACGAATCTTTAGTATTTGTCCGCTTGCGATGGGTTTTTGCGCCTTGACTATTACGAGTCAAGCAACCGCGACCGATCACCTGAATGCCATCATTCAGGCCATGCCGGCCAATCTTGGTCATAGAGTGCCTAACAGCAAATACACAGAATATCCTGCCGAGGCTCCGGATGCCGATTTTTTCTGC
>JAJRUA010000282.1 GCA_024278035.1 Planctomycetota bacterium
CGTGTAGCCTAGTCCTTATCGAGCGGTTCCGCACCCCGGCTTTTTGTTCATTTTCACTCTCTTAGAAATTAAGCCTCGCTATGCCAATTTTAGCAGCCATGCTCACTCCAAGAAGGACGGTAATCTTTCCCCTGACAACGGTTCTGATGGTTGGGCTCGTTGCGCCGATCCGGTCGCAGGCACAAGACGTGTTGGTCGGTCTCTCCGTACCAACTGCCCAGCAGGTGCCGCTGAGTCAGATGGACCACCAGCCGTGGAGTCTCTTGCTCCAAGCCTACGTCAATGACGAAGGCCGAGTGAATTATCAAGCTTGGAAGGCATCGCCCGAAGCGATACGGGATATCGATGGCTATTTGGCGGCCCTTTCCGCAGCCAACCTCAGCGTCTCTGCGACAAAGGAACAGCAACTTGCCTATTGGATCAACGCTTACAACGCGGTGACGATCAAGGGAATTTTGCGCGAATATCCTACCAGCAGTATTAGGAATCATACGCCCAAACTGTGGGGCTACCATATTTGGAAGAACCTCAAACTTCAAACGGTTGATAAGCCGATCAATTTGAACGATATCGAACACGAAGTGCTACGGAAAATGGACGAACCACGGATTCACTTTGCGATCGTCTGTGCTTCGATCAGCTGTCCACGTTTGCTAAACGAGGCGTACACAGCAGAACGGCTTGAGGAACAACTCGACCGCAGTGCGCGCCACTTCTTCGCCCAGTCGCAAAACTTTCGAATCGACGCGCGGTCGAACACGGTTTATCTCAGCGAGATTCTCCAGTGGTTTGCTACCGATTTCGGGGCGAACCAAGCTGCCCAACTACGTCAGTTCAGTGCTTGGCTACCGGAGGAGGCATCGCGGGCGTTCATCGCCAAGCCCGGCGTCAAAGTTCGCTACCAAAAATACGACTGGGGTATTAACGAACAGTAAGCAGGAACCCTATTTTTCTCAGCAACTAAATTGCCTTGATTCGTATTCTCTTTTATCGACAATTGGTAGAAATCGCCTTATGGTTTCGGATAACGACACAACAGAAGCCAATCCGACGGCCTCGAAGCCGTGGGGTAATATCGCCGCCTTCGTCCTCTTGTTTGCTGGAATTGGATGGGGGGTTGCCTACCACGATTCCCTCTCACTGGCGGTTCTTGCTGAGCGAGAAACAGAACTCAAGGCCTTTCAGCAAGAGCATCCTGTGGCCGTCTATGGTATCGCTTTTGCCGTTTACGTCGCGGTAACGGGACTGTCGCTCCCGGGGGCGGCGGCACTCACCCTATTGATGGGGTGGTACTTTGGATTGCTGAGAGGCGTTGTGCTTGTGAGCTTTGCTTCAACAGCGGGGGCAACCGTCGCTTTTCTGCTTAGCCGTTTTCTGTTGCGCGAAGCAATCCAAAACAAGTTCGGTGAGAAACCCGCTTGGTTCAACGAACAACTCGACCGCGACGGGCCCTTTTTCTTGTTCACATTGCGGCTTGTACCGTTGGTTCCCTTCTTTGTTATCAACGCCGTAATGGGTCTCACTCGAATCAAAGCAACCACCTTCTGGTGGGTTAGCCAGTTGGGGATGCTCGCCGGCACGATCGTCTACGTCTTTGCCGGCTCGCGAGTTCCCGACCTTCAGACGCTTGCCACCGAGGGGGCCGGGGCTGTGTTTTCCCCCAAGCAGTTACTTCAAATCACCAGTGCCTTTGTCCTTCTTGGCCTGTTTCCCTTGATCGTCAAATTGCTTTTCCGTCGCTTTCGACCAGAGGCGACCACCACTTCGTAGGCCGAACTACAAACCATCGGAATGCGAACCACGAATTTCGCCGATGAGTTGTTACCTGTTGTTCCCCCTTTTTTAATAAGAGATCAATGACAGAGTCGATCGAACTACAACCTTTTGACGCACACAACGAGCGACTCCAGGCATGCGTCTGCCCGACCGATTGGGTTAATCCGATGCCCCGTGACCGGTACCACTTGGTTGTGATTGGCGCAGGCACGGCTGGCCTCGTCACGGCAGCTGGTGCGGCCGGCTTGGGGGCAAAAGTCGCGCTCATCGAACGCAACTTGATGGGGGGCGATTGCCTTAACGTTGGTTGCGTCCCCTCGAAGGGACTCCTAGCGGCAGCCCGGGCAGCGGCGGCCGTTCGTGCTGCGGGAAAGTTTGGCGTCCGAGTGCCGGAGGGCACACAAACGGACTTCCCTGCCGTCATGGAACGAATGCGAAAACTTCGCGCTGATATCAGTCCTGCTGACTCGGCCAGGCGGTTTAGCCAACTTGGAGTGGATGTCTTTTTTGGCGAGGCCCAGTTCCTGGATTCCGGGACCGTAGCCGTTGACGGAACTCATCTCAAGTACAAGAAAGCGGTTGTCACGACCGGTGCCCGCGCTTCGGCCCCTTCGATCAACGGACTCGATACCGTTGACTATCTAACGAACGAATCCCTCTTTTCGCTCACCGAATTACCTAAGAGGCTCGGAATTATCGGTGCCGGACCGATCGGTTGCGAGATGGCTCAGGCGTTCGCCCGCTTTGGCTCGGAGGTTCATGTCGTTAATGCCGAAGCAAGGGTTTTGCCCCGCGAGGATGAAGACGCGGCCCAGATTGTTCGGGCCTCTATGGAACGAGACGGCATAAAAATCTACGGCCATGGAAAAGAAGTCCAGCTTTCGCCAGAAGCCGATAACGCCGTTCGTATGAAAGTCGATGCGGCGGAGGGAGGCTTTGACTTGGTCGTCGATCAACTACTCGTAGCCGTCGGACGGACGCCGAACGTGGAGGGCCTCGGTTTAGAAAAGGTCGGTGTCGAGTACGATACGCGCAAGGGGATCAAAGTCGATGATAACCTGCGTACCACCAATCCAAGAATCTTCGCGGCAGGCGACATTTGCTCGCCCTATAAGTTTACCCATGCCGCGGATTTCATGGCCCGCACGGTGATCCGCAATGCTCTCTTCTTTGGCCGTGCGAAGATGAGTTCGCTGACCATTCCGTGGGCGACGTACACCTCGCCTGAGCTGGCGCATGTTGGCCTATCCGAAAAAGACGCCGCTGAAAAAGGAATCGAAATCCAAACCTTTCGGCAAGAATTTAAGCAGATTGACCGGGCGATTCTGGAAGGAGCGACTGAGGGGTTTGCAAAAATCCATGTCGCCAAGGGGACCGACAAGATGGTCGGTGCCACGATTGTGGCGGAAAATGCCGGAGATACGATCGGAGCCGTTTCGATCGCCATGACCAACGGTATCGGTTTGGGGAAAATCGCCAATTCAATTCACCCCTATCCGACGCAAGCAGAAGCCATCCGCAAGCTGGGCGATCAGTATAACCGGACCAGGCTAACGCCCCGAACGATGTGGTTATTCGCAAAATACTTCGCTTGGACCAATTAGTTCAGGCCTGGACAGCAGCAGGGCCAAGAGTTCGACTGGAAATCAGCGCTCCCATCTATTTGGAGAGCGCCTTACCCGTAGCTCCCTTCCGTCCTCCGCCCTCCTTCTTCCCCTTTCGATTCGATATGAAGGCTTCCGACCTATTCGTCCGTGCTCTTGAAGCGGAAGGTGTCGAATACATCTTCGGCATCCCCGGTGAAGAGAACCTAGATCTGCTGGATTCGCTTTCGCGATCGTCGATTGAGCTTATCCTTACCCGCCATGAGCAGGCTGCAGGTTTTATGGCGGCGACTTATGGGCGTCTCACAGGCAAGGCGGGCGTTTGCCTTTCGACGCTCGGCCCCGGGGCGACCAACTTCGTCACCGCCGCCGCTTACGCCCAGCTTGGAGCGATGCCCATGATGATGATTACGGGCCAGAAGCCGATCAAGTCGAGCAAGCAGGGGCATTTTCAGATTATCGACACGGTCGGCATGATGCGGCCGCTTACCAAGTTCACCAAACAGATCGTTTCAGGCGACAACATCCCTTCGCGCGTCCGCGAGGCTTTTCGTCAAGCCGAAGAAGAACGCCCCGGTGCCGTTCATCTGGAACTGCCCGAAGATATCGCGGCTGACGAAACCTCAACGCCCGTCATGCCCGCCAGCAAAGTACGCCGACCGGTCGCCGAGGACAAATCGATCGCCCATGCCGTGAAGCTGATCGAACAGGCAAATCGCCCGTTGCTTTTGGTGGGCGCAGCCGCGAACCGACGCCTTTCAAGCAAGATGCTTCGTCGGTTTATTCACCAGACAGGTATCCCCTTCTTTGCCACTCAGATGGGCAAGGGCGTGATCGATGAGACGCACGAACTTTGTCTTGGCAATGCGGCGCTCTCGTCGGGCGACTTCTTGCACCGGGCTGTCGAAGCGGCTGACCTTATTATCAACGTAGGCCACGACGTGGTCGAAAAGCCGCCGTTCTTCATGACCCCCGACGGCGTTCAGGTGGTTCACGTCAACTTTACGTCCGCCGAAGTGGACCCCGTCTACTTCCCGCAAGTGGAAGTGGTGGGCGACATTGCCCACAGTGTTTGGGAGATGGGTAATCGAGTTCGTCCCCAAGAGAACTGGGATTTTGACCGTTTCTTAGAACTACGCGACGCCCTTCATGAGCACCAAGCTATCCATGCTTCCGACGAGAGTTTTCCGATCGTTATGCCACGTCTTGTGGCCGATGTGCAGGCGATGATGCCTGAAGAGGGCATCCTGTCACTCGACAACGGCATGTACAAAATTTGGTTCGCCCGCAATTTCAAGGCTCGCCATCCCAACACGGTCCTCTTGGACAACGCCCTGGCGACGATGGGAGCCGGCCTCCCGGCAGCGATGGCCGCCCAAATTGTCTACCCTGATCGCTTTGTGATGGCGGTCTGCGGCGACGGCGGGTTCTTGATGAACGAGCAAGACCTTGAAACGGCCGTACGGTTGCAGCTCAATCTTGTCGTACTAATCCTGAACGATTCGGGCTACGGAATGATTAAGTGGAAGCAAAAAGATGCCGGGTTCAAGAAGTTCGGCCTGGACTTCCAGAACCCCGACTTCGTTAAGCTGGCCGAAGCGTACGGCGCTCGTGGACATCGAATCGAATCGACCGATGGCCTGCTGACGATGCTAGAAAAATGCCGTGACACGCCGGGTATTGATATTATTGACTGTCCCGTTGATTACGCCAACAATTTTAAGTTGCTGAACGAAGAAATTCGTGGCCTAGCCGCTTCGGTTTGACAAAGCGGAGAGCGCGGTAGCCCACAACTTTCGGACAGCCTTATGTAGCATGTAGGCTAGGGAAATTGGCTCGAGCGAGTTCAATGCCTTGTGACGACTTGGGGCGTTAATCCCCGAACCAGCTTTCCCTGTCGCTGCTAGCTGCCTGCTGATGCCGATGGTCCGGTGATGTCGTTTCTTAGTTAAAGAAATATAGCCGCGGCCCTGGGTTGAATCGCCAGAACCGTGGCTATTTGTGATTCCTTAGGCATATTTGGTTTGCCCGGCACTCTTCCACCGAAGGGCCTGGCAGGGTCCAATAGAGGGTTCCCGCCGTTTTGCACGGCGTATGCCTCTCCTTCCGTCCCGCGATTTCCCACCTGATGGCTTCTGTCCCTACGCCGCCGGCTCCCAATCCGTCCACTGCTCCTGCCACTGGGCCTCGCCCGAAGAAGCGTAAGCCGGGGCAGCCGATGGACCCAGCGCTGATTCGCAATTTTTCAATCATTGCCCATATTGACCATGGCAAGAGCACCCTTGCCGATCGGTTGCTCGAAGTTACGGGCACGGTCCAAAAACGGGAGATGAAAGAGCAGCTTCTGGACGACATGGAAATTGAACGGCAACGGGGAATCACCATCAAGTCGCGTGCTGTGAGCATGCGCTATGTTCACGGTGGCCAAGAGTACGAGTTGAACCTGATCGACACGCCGGGGCACGTCGATTTTCAGTACGAGGTCTCCCGGTCGCTCGCCTGCTGTGAAGGAGCACTGTTGTTGGTCGATGCGTTTCAAGGCGTGGAGGCGCAGACGGTTGCCAACGCTTACAACGCCATTGAGCATGATCTGGAAATCGTGCCTGTGCTCAACAAAATTGACTTGGTTCACGCACGGCCCGAAGAAGTAAAACAAGAGATCAAACAGACGTTAGGCCTCGATCCATCGGACGCGATCGGCTGTTCGGCAAAGACAGGCATGGGTTGCGAAGACGTACTGACGGCAATCATCGATCGTGTTCCGCCTCCCTCAGGCGACCCTAAGTCGCCACTGCAAGCGATGGTATTTGATAGCGTTTACGATGAGTTCCGTGGCGCGATCACTTACGTTCGCCTCATGAACGGCACCGTACGCAAGGGGCAGCGAATTAAGTTCCTCCAGTCGGGCACTGTGCACGATGTGCTTGAAGTAGGACAGCTTACTCCGCAACGTAAAGCTTCGGAGATTCTCTCGGCAGGGCAAGTTGGCTACATGATTTGCAACATCAAGTCCCTAGGCAACGTGCATATCGGCGACACGATCTCCGTCGCAACGGGCGAAGTCGCCGAGCCGCTGCCAGGGTACGAAGAGCCCAAGCGGATGGTTTTCTGCGGGCTTTATCCCTCGGATGGCCAAGATTTTGAGCAACTGCGCGACGCGCTCAGCAAACTGCAAGTGAATGACCCAAGCTTTGATTTTGAGCCTGAAACGTCCGACGCCCTCGGCTTCGGCTTTCGCTGTGGCTTCCTCGGACTGTTGCACATGGAGATCGTCCAGCAACGTCTGGAGAGCGAGGCGGATATCGACCTCGTGCAGACCGCACCGAACGTCACCTATCGTATCGTCACCAAGAACGGCGAAGAGATGGAGGTTCACACTCCGCAGCGAGTACCCGATAATGGCGACATTGAAAAGTTTATGCAGCCGATCGTCCGTGTTAGTTTTGTGTTGCCGGTCGAATACATCGGTGGCGTGATGAAGCTGTGCGCTGACCGCCGGGGCACTTTTATCAAGCAAGAGTACCTTTCGCCGACACGGGCGATGTTGGTCTACGACCTGGCGCTTGCCGACGTGGTGTACGACATGCATGACCGGCTCAAAAGCACAACGCGCGGCTACGGCACGATGGATTACGAACTGCGAGACTACGAAGAGGGCCAACTCGTGCGGCTGGATATTTTGGTCAAAAACGAGCGGGTCGATGCTCTCTCGATTGTCTGCGACAAGCGCGACGCAGAGGCACGTGGCCGGGCGGTCATCAAAAAGCTCAAGCAAGAGATTCCCCGCCACATGTTCGAGGTGCCTCTTCAGGCAGGCATCGGAACCCGTATCGTCGCCCGTGAAACGATCAAGGCGATGAGCAAGAACGTCACGGCCAAGTGCTACGGCGGCGACATCAGCCGTAAAAGAAAATTATGGGCCAAGCAGAAGGAAGGCAAAAAACGGATGAAATCGATCGGCCAAGTCGATATCCCGCAGAAGGCGTTCCTAGCCGTACTAGAAACGGGCGAAGAAGAAGGAAAGAAGTAGCAGGCGAGCCGCGAGCATCAGCGACCAGAGGTTTTACAGCGGATGCCTTTCTCCTAAAGATGAATTAGTTCAGGGTTCCCAACCACCGGCAGCTAACGCCGTCGGCTCGCCCACGATTACTCCTCGGAGCAAATCTGCGTATAGCTTTCGTAGCGACGGGAGTCGATCCATCCGTCGGCGACGGCATCTTTCACCGCACAAAACGTTTCGTGTGTGTGCGTGCAATCGGGGAAGCGGCAAGCGCTGACGTACGGCCGAAGATCGCGGAAAAAGCCGGGGACTTCTTCGGGGATCACGTCCCAAAGCTCAAAACTACGGATGCCCGGCGTATCGACGAGAAAACTATCCTTCGATTCATCCTCTAGGTCGAGAGGATAGAGTTCGGCGGTCGTCGTTGTGTGACGGCCCTTTTGTGATTCGGCGCTAACCGTTTGCACACGCAACGCGAGGCCCGGCTCGATTCGATTGAGCAACGACGACTTGCCGACCCCACTTTGGCCCGAGAAGACGGTCTGTTTGCCGCGTAATTCCTGTCGCAAACGATCCAGTCCAAAACCGCTCTCCGCCGAGACGCTCAGCACCGTGTAGCCAAGCTGTGAGTAAACGCCAATAATTGGCACGAAGTCAACTGGCTCTGCTAGGTCCATCTTGTTGATACAGATGATCGGGCGAATGCCCGTTTTTTCTGCCGTGATGAGAAACCGGTCGATCAAGTTTGGTTTAAGTCGCGGCTCGGCGGCACTGGTAACGATAACGATTTGATCGATGTTCGTGGCGATGAGATGCTGCCGGTAGCGACTGCTACGGCTGAGCACTCCGTGACGGGGCTCGACCCGTTCGATGACCCCTTCCGTAACCCCCTGAGAGTTCTTGTGCTCTTCCGGCTTCAGCCAAACCCGATCGCCCGCGGCAACGACATGCCGTAAATCGGTCGCCAGTTGCTTGAGCAATTGGCGAGTCGTGCAGGCGTAGTCGATTCCATCATCACCCAGGATGGTGCTTATTTGTCCTTGGACCCGCAGGGCTCGTCCTGCGATGCACACGGTGCGGTCAATCTCAGGCAAGATCATTTGCCCAGCTTGGTCTTCGATGATCTCCGCCCCAGCGACGGTTCGCTTGCGAGTTAGCCGGCCTTTGCCAGAGACACGCTCTTGGCCCGAGAGATCCACCCCCGCGTCGTCGCCCGACTCTTCGTAGGCCCGGGTTAGACTTTTATCGCGCGTGGTCGAATCATGGTTTTTACGAAACGCTGTGCGAAACTTGCGGCGTTTTTTGGCCATTGAAATAAGGAGAGAAGGGGGTGTTAGAAAGCAAAAAAAGAAAGCAAAAAAATAAGAACACTAATCGACGCTAATCTTCTCTAATTTGATTAGTGAAGATTAGCGTCGATTAGTGTTCCAAAAATACTTCTTACGGATGGTCTTCTTTAATTCCCCCTCTCTCCAATATCCCTTTTCTATTGTCTTAGGGAGCCCCTACTATGCCAGGGAGAAAGTCAAACCGGATCGTCTGGCGTTTTGATTTGGCCTGAGTCCATGTTGGTGGGATCGTACCGTTTGGAAGCCGCTTTCTTGGCGAGCCGATCGCTCGTTCGCTCAGGATTCAGCCCAGCGCGAGCGAGCAACGATTCGCTCATGATCTCTTGTGTGCGGTTCTCGGTGGGAGGGGGGCCGACGGCTCCCAACTCGGCTGGCGAGTACTCAACACGATAGCGGTGCTTAGCCACAGCGATTTCGTCGCCCGGATCAAGCCGGCCATCCGACATCTTCACGCCGTTGATTTTAATACCGTTTCGGCTCTGAAGATCACGGGCGTAGAGGTACCCACTATCGAACTCCAGCTCGCAATGGTGCGCCGAGACATTGGCAAAGCGCAACACAATGTCGCAGCTTTCGCGGCGGCCGATCAGCAACTTTTTCTTGAGTAGTGGGATCGTGTCGCCACCACCTAGGGGAACAAGCTCACCGTACATAGTCTGAAGGTCTTGGGGTGCGTGGGGGGGAGAGTCTACGGCTGCGTCCGCCTAGTCGCCCGTATCGCTCTGATTTTACGCGCATCCCAGCAAATCGTCAACCGATTTAGCCACAACTCCTTACGCATCCGCTATTTAGGGAAGTTTAGCCTGGAGAGGCTTTGTCAAACCACCGGTTCAAAAGAGGGAGCATGGCACACTTTGCCTACGGCAAATGAAAATAAAACAGGAAAGCTAAAGTCCTTTATCGTTAGCCCTCGAGTCGGCAGGCAACGGTCGCTGGCAGACGGTTGCGATTCCCTTATTGCACCTCTACAATGGCGGGGATTCGCACTGTTTTCCCGCCCACAAACTAGGGGGGCGGCGGCGGGCTAGAGTTCCGCCTATCAATTTTGTTCCAAGGAGAGAGACACGTGGCTATCAAAGTTGCCATCAATGGTTTTGGACGCATCGGACGCCTTACGCTTCGTGGCTTGGCTGCCCAGCCAGAGAAGTTTGAAGTGGTTGCGATCAACGACCTAACCGACAATAAAATGCTTGCGACGCTGCTCAAGTACGACAGTACCCACCGCCGGTTCCCCGGCACGGTCGAGCATGATGCCGAGCACCTGATCGTCAACGGCAAGCCCATCAAGGCAACCGCCATCCGCAACCCGGCCGAATGCCCGTGGGGCGACTTGGGCGTGGACGTGGTTGTCGAATCAACGGGTGTCTTTTCGGGTCGCGCCGCAGGTGGCAAGCCCGGCTACGACAGCCACCTCGAAGCGGGTGCCAAGCGTGTTGTCCTTAGTGCCCCGGCCAAAGACGGGGCCGACTTGACCTGTGTTTTGGGTGTCAACGACGACAAACTCAATGCGGATCTCAAGTGCATCTCCAACGCAAGCTGCACGACGAATTGTCTCGCACCCGTTGCGAAAATCCTCAACGATACGTTCGGTATCGAGCTGGGACTGATGACGACGGTTCATGCCTACACGAACGACCAAGTTGTGCAGGACTTCCCGCACAGCGACCCTTACCGGGCACGTGCCGCGGCGCAGAACATCATTCCGACCAGCACCGGCGCTGCCAAAGCGGTCGGTTTGGTCATTCCTGAACTACAAGGCAAGCTTACGGGCATTGCGTTGCGAGTACCGGTTGTCACCGGCTCGGTGGTTGATCTCACGGTCAATCTCAAGAAGAAGACGACCGTCGACGAGGTCAACGCCGCTGTGAAGGCGGGTGCCGAAGGCCCCATGAAGGGAATCCTCGAGTACACCGAAGACCCGATCGTGTCGAGTGACATCATCGGCGACCCCCACAGCTCGGTCTTCGCCGCTCCGTTCACGCAAATGATCGGCGACAACATGCTCAAGATCGTCACTTGGTACGACAACGAGTGGGGCTACAGTTGCCGCACGGTGGATCTCATCGAGCGAATCGGGAGTCTGTAGTTCCAGCCCATAGGCTTATTCGTCTGTAGGGGCTTGGGCCTGTAGGAAAAAACGCAATGAGGCCGTGGCGAAATCTTTCGTCACGGCCTTTTGCGTACAATGAACGCGAATACGTCAGGATAAAGCAACATCCGTTCTGCAAAAAAATTTCTAGATTCAATCGGCCTCGATGCTGAGATAGTTTTTACCGGTTTGCCATTCTTCATCGACTTCGGCTAGCACAGCGCTAACGAGTCTCAGGAGCGATGCTTCGTTGGGAAAGAGAGTGGCGACGCGAGCACGTCTTAGAATCTCTCGGCTTGAGTCGTTCGATCATGTTGGAGGTTCGTAGTCGCTTGCGGTGAGCCTCGGTCCTGGTGAGGACGGTGAGCCCTTCGGGGATATGTTGCTCCATCCATTGGGCTAGTTCGGTGGTGTCCGTTCCGTGAACCGCATCTTCTCCTCGCTAGCACGGCGCGTCAAGCTCATGTTTTTCATCTTTGAGGACCGAAGCGATGGCGAACAAGCAGCGAGATTTGGCGAAAGAGACACGTTGGCGAGAGACGCTTGAAGATAACGTCCTGATAGTTGCGCACATTGATTTGGGCAGCCTCCACTTGGTAGGAATAGTTTTGTGAAGAACCATTCCGTACCCAAGCGAAGGAGACTGCCACGATGACAAGTGTAACAGGAAGTATAATTTCGGTC
>JAJRUA010000283.1 GCA_024278035.1 Planctomycetota bacterium
CGGTCGCTGACGCTCGCGGCTCGCCATCCAATTTCGAACAACGCGAAAACTAGCGCTGTGCCGTTGGAGCAAAGATTACGAAGAGTTTCCCGAAAGCAGTGAAGCCATGGCACACATCGCCTGATTCAACTGATGGCACGCCGTCTGGCTGCTGACGACCTTGCCGCCACGCCATGATAGCGATTCAAAAAAGTCTCCTTTACCTAAAGCCAAACGGGTCAACGGGTTCGAGAGGATCCGCCCCCATCCGCATCATGGCAGCATCGCATTACCTCCCAATGTCTGGTGTGGACGGTCCTTTCCGCAGGTCTTTCCACAGGCTTATTTGGCAGGCACTTTCTTTGCGATCCAGTACTCTGTCAAGGCTTCGTAGGCATTCGCCGACAGGCGGAAATCCATTCGGATTCGATCGTTCTCCTCCAAGATGGAGAACTGTAGTGGCGCGGCTTCACGCATGGGAGGACGAACGCGTCGGCCAAGAGTTTGCTCGTTGCCGACATCTTCGATGCGCTGTTGCCAGGCGAACCAGCGGTCGATCCACAGCTTGCCACCGCTTTCTCTAGGTTTTCCCGGGGCATCGGATAAGAGGCCGTCTGCCAAAAGTTGTTCTAGCAGTTCCGCCTTCGTCACCGCAGCGTACGAAGTGCTGAGCCATCGCTTCCCCTCCTTCAGTGGCACGTAATCGACGGTCCTTACTCCTTTGGGTCCGTAGAACCGTTCCAGCAAGGGAACCATCCCTTCCACCTCAGGCCCCCCCATTGCCGCAACAAGATCGGTCGAAAGTCGAATGCCATTCCCATCGAGTGGAATTATCTCAACCTCAAGCGGTGTCCGCGCCTTGGAGGATCGTACCACTTCGTTCCAACGAACCATCGCTTGCGTTACAAGTTGGGCCGTCGATGTGCCTGGGCGCACTTGGAAAAGCGTTGCCTGATTCGCGGTCAAGGGCTCATCGGCATGAGGCGTCGCCAGCGCAAGGCGAAAAGAAGTAATCGAAGCGACAAGCATTTCAACCGACTCCGCATAGGCGGCAAACTCAGGGGAAGCGTAGCGCTCCGCATCGATTTGGTCAGGCCGACTCTCCATCCAAGCCATCGCTAGCCGAGTCAGCGTCGCCGGTAGCGGGCGATTCGCTTCCAACGATAAAATCAATTTACGCCCGTCCGCAAGTTGGTCAGGGCTTGTGCGTAGCGAGCCGCTTTTCACTTCTCTATCGAATGGCGCTTCGACGCCCACGGCTTCACAGGAAAGCTGGAAACCCCCTTCCTCTACTGGAGATTTAGCGGCATGTTCCCCCACTATCTGGTACTTCGGTCTTTCTCGACCGCTGGACACTTCCGAATGGCTTCTGGGATAGACTCTAAGTCTTATCGTCAGTGATTTTGCTTCGCTTGCCAGTCTCTCCATCAGCGGTGCGTAGGCGGGCAAGAGCGAACGAGCCGACCAAAGATCGGCAAGCGTTCGGAGGCGTAGCAAGCGGGGACGCGTCGGCCGGTTACGTCCGCGTTCTTCGGTCAACTGCTGAGCCATTCGCTCCAAGCCCTCGCTTGTCAGACTTAGGATCACCAGCGAATCCCCAAGCGACTGCTTCATTGCACGAAACGGATTATCGCCTGGACGATTGAAAAGGTTCGCGCCAAGTGGCTGGACCGACACGCCCTGCGCGATGGGCGTGATTTTCAGATCGTAAGAGGCGATCGTCACGATGAGGTCCTCTCTCGCCCGGTCGGCATGAATTGCTTCGGCCAGTGCGTCAACATCCTCCACGGGCAGCCATAAGAACGGTACCAACCGGTGATCGACTTCCGTCAGTCCGATCAGCAAAGGCCGGCTCGGCAGAGAGAGCCCTGGGCAAACGGCTTTTAGCGTCCGCTCCACTCCGGCAAACCGTAATCCCCAGGGACGAAGCAACCGCTGTAGGCTCGCATCCAACCCACCTAAATCCCTCACCACAACAAAGCCAAGCGTTCCGTTGGGCAACTCCGGCAGTCCGGCAATCTCTTGTGCGATGCCCGCTTTACTTGAACAAGCAAGCAAAAAAGCCAAGAGGACCGCGAAGGCCGTTTTTCTATCGAGCAAAGAAACCTTGACCGGATTAACAAGATCGACGGGATAAGAAAGAAGCATTATCGGGGCTATCCTAACGGCTCTTTTCTTTTATTGATGGATGTACCAGCAACTTTACCCTCGGCGCTCGAATCCACCTGCTCAACCGGGCCTTCCGTTGGTCGGCCTGTCGCTTTCCTCATGCATCGGTCAATCGATGAGTTTCTTCGCTCGTTCAACGATGGCAGCCACGGTGATTCCAAAGTGCTCAAAGACTTCACCAGCGGGTCCAGAGGCACCAAAGGAGTCGAGCCCCACAAAATCGCCGCCGTCGCCAATCCAGCGGTCCCAGCCTTGCCGAATACCGACTTCGATACCGACACGCGCTTTCACCGTAGGAGGAAGCACGCTGTCGCGGTAGGCTTGGTCCTGTGCCGTAAACATTTCCATCGAAGGCAAGCTAACGACGCGCGTCGCTGTGCCGTCCGAGTTGAGTTTTTCCGCCGCTTCGAGGGCAAGCGTCACTTCGCTGCCCGTAGCAATGAGAATCACTGCTGGCTTGCCGTCCGGGGCATCGGCCAGCACGTAACCACCGCGGGCGACTCCCTCCGCTGAAGCGTACTTGTTTCGATCGAGCGTGGGGAGATTTTGCCGAGTCAGCACCAAGGCGGTGGGGTGCTTGGGCGATTCGATAGCGATTTTCCAAGCCGCTGCCGCTTCGTTGGCATCGCCCGGCCGGAGGACTACCAAGCCGGGAATCGCCCGGGCGGCGGCCAAGTGTTCCACAGGCTGGTGGGTCGGGCCATCTTCGCCCACGCCAATCGAGTCGTGCGTGAAGACATAAACGACCGGCAGATTCATGAGGGAACTAAGACGCATCGCGGGACGCAGATAGTCACTAAAGACAAAGAACGTAGCGACATAAGGCCGCACGCCCGACAGTGCCATGCCGTTCGCTGCGGAAGCCATGGCGTGCTCTCGGATGCCGAAATGGAAGTTCCGCCCCCCCGGCGTCGCTGCTTGGAAATGGCCCGCATCGTCCGACTTGAGCAGCGTGTTGGTCGAGGGAGCAAGGTCTGCCGAACCGCCAACAAGCCACGGCAAGCCGGGAGCGATTCCGTTGAGCACCTGACCCGCAGAAGCCCGGGTGGCCAATCCCTTGGCATCCGCCGGGAACTCCGGCACGTCGGCCTCCCAATCCTTGGGCAGATCGTCGGCAAAAATATGGCTTAGCTCGGCTGCTAACTCAGGATGCTTCTTGGTGTACGAATCGAAAGTCTTCTTCCACGCAGTCGAAGCCGCCGCTCCACGCTCGCCAAGCGTCTCTTGAAAATGCTCCAGCACGCCGTCGGGAACGTAAAACTTCTTATCAGCGGGCCAACCGTAGGCTTTTTTGGTAAGCGTGATTTCATCATCCCCCAGCGGCGAGCCATGAACGCCCGACGTACCCGCTTTGTTGGGCGAGCCGTAGCCGATGACACTCTTGACGATAATCAGTGTGGGCCGATCGGTTTCCGCTTGGAAAGCCGCAGTCGCTTGGCCGAGGGCATCGCGGTCGTTCGCATCCGCCACTTCATGAACCGCCCATCCAAGACTTTGGAACCGAGCGGCAACGTCTTCACTAAAGGCAAGATCGGTGCTCCCTTCGATCGTGATTTGATTGTCGTCGTACAACCAGCAAAGGTTCGAGAGCCCCAGGTGTCCGGCGAGCGAAGCCGCCTCGCAGGTGATGCCCTCCATCATGTCGCCATCGCCACATTGAGCGTAGACGTTGTGGCTGAACAGCGTATGGTCCGGTTTGTTGTAACGAGCCGCCAACCAACGCTCGGCAATCGCCATGCCGACCGAGTTGCCACAACCTTGGCCAAGCGGGCCGGTCGTCGTTTCAACGCCCACCGTGTGGCCGACCTCGGGGTGCCCCGGCGTGAGGCTGCCGAGCTGACGAAATTGTTCTAAATCTTTAAGTGTCAGCGCCGGGGAACCGTCCGGCTTTTTCACCCCCGCAAGATGGATCACGGAATAAAGCAGCATCGACGCATGTCCGCACGACAGGACGTAGCGATCACGGTTCGGCCAGTCGGGCGTCGCCGGATCGTACTGCATCACCTCAGCCCACAATTGGTAGGCGACCGGGGCCAGCGCCATCGGTGTGCCAGGGTGCCCACTGTTGGCAGCTTGTACGCCATCCATCGAAAGCGTGCGAATCGTATCAATCGCCAAGGTGGCGATGTCCGTGACAGTGGCGGTGCTGGAAGGCATGGGCGTCGGGCCGTCTGTGGCTAGAGGGAGCGGTTCAAATAATCAACCGAGACAGTCTAGGCACAATTCTCAGCTTCCGGCAAGAGTGGAAAACCGAACAAACAGGCAGGGTATTCCCGTTTTTGTTGACGAAGCCATCAGAAAACCGACAAGCCGATCAGGGGGCGAAGCTCGCACCCTACATCGTTTTGATCTGTATATACCGCTTAGGGGCCTTCTTAAACTTTTCGCGGCACTCTTCGCAGCAAAAGTAGTAGGGGTGGCCGTAGTAGGATTCGCTAACGGCAGCCATCGAGCGAACGATCGGCATCCCACAAACAGGATCGGTAGCGGTCTCTTCAATCCAATCGTCTTGGCCCGCATCGATACGCAAATACGTGTCAAGGAACTCTAGCAACCGCTCCTCTACCCAGTCGGCGACTTTTGCATCATCAATCGAGTCCCATGGCAGCGTCAGGTTATCTTGTTCGCTGTAGCGAACGAAGACGGGCATAATTCGTGTACGAGTGTGGACGATCAGATTCTCAAATCGCAAATCGTGTTCAATGGAGAAGTCGATCTTCGCATGCGCCGGAAAACGATCGCAAAACTCAAACAGGCAGGACGAATTTTTCAGCAGTTGTTCTTCGGGTAGCTTGGCATTGGGGAACAACCGAGCCACCAGATCCAGTCGAGGTTTGACGAGGTCGCGGTTGAGACGATGCGCCAAGGCTTCAAACTGTTGGTACCGAACGCCAATCTGAGCCATGTAGGTTTCAGCTTCTTTCGATGTCCAATGAGGCAGGCGATAGGCGTCGCGAACGACATCTTGCACATGCTCGCTAAAAGTGGTGAGGTCCGACATGCGATCTCTTCTTTGGCCGGGGGAAAGAAAAGGGGCATAGCACCGGCACCAAGAGGAAAGGAAGCCGGTGCTATGCCTTCCAAGCAACGTTTATTCGTGCTTTCCTGCCTTGATTTCCGACGATCGTAACAAAGCACTGTGTTCGGCTTGGGCTTTGTCGAGGTCGAGAATAATTTTACTACAGCAGCTCATTGAGACCTTGCCATTTACCGATGGCTTGCAGCATTCTTCATGCAGCATTTTATGTTGGTGAGCCGAAGACTCCAGATGCTTTTCGACCGATTTCAACGCGGTGATCGTAGCCGTATTGCCCCTTGCTTCTTGGCAGGCCGTCGAAAATCCTTGCTGTGCCCGGACAATGTTGCGGCCCAACGCTTCGGATTCCACTTGGATAAAGACCGGAGCGACGCGACCAACATTACGAGAATAGCGGTAGATACCGTGAGAATAGTCACGGGCGTGTCGAACGTGACGTGTTGCTCGTTGGTTTACCCCAGTCCCAGAATGAAGCCGTGCTCCACCTGTCAGGCCTCCCTGAGGGGGAGCGGCCAACGCCGATTCTGCTAGGACGGTCGCCGCGATGACCAACACCCACAGTTTCAGGAAACTCTTTTGTTCGTAAAACATGGCCTCAAATCTCCTAAACGAAATTAGGCCTGGAACTCGAAACCCTCTACGCGGGGCCTGCCTTGATCCAGGCAATGGTCTTCGCTTTTAGCTGACCAGAAAGAGCGGTCTTCCTTCGCTCTGTTAGATGTCGCCGGATCGCCGTTTCTTCACGACCGATGGACGAAAACTTGCTTGCGCTCACTCCGTAGAACACGGCTACTCACTAGATGCTACCCGTTCTTGGAAGATACAAGGGGCCGCACAACTGCCCCTTGGCTTCCGGCCCACCCGCTCCGCGGCCTCCCTAATTTTACTCGGAGTTTTTGTCTTGCCTCAGTCGGAAGTGGAATTTCTCTGGGTGTCCGTTAGTATAACGTGACCTTCAGGAGAAAACGATGAAAGACACTACGAAGCGAGAACGACGCCACTTCACAGGCCAGCAGAAAACAGCGATTGTGAAGGCCCACCTGGTCGATGGCAAGTCGGTGGCCGACCTCTGTGACGAGCACCCGATCCATCCCACGCAGTTTTATCAGTGGCAAAAGCAGCTATTCGAGCAGGGCGAAGCTGCCTTCGAGCGAACAGCCAAGCCGGGGGCCAAGTTTGCTCAGCAGCGTCAGATCGAGCAACTTCAGGCCAAGCTGATCAACAAAAACGAAGTGATCTCGGAGTTGATGGAGGAGAACGTCAAAGCAAAAGAAGCCAATGGGGAACTCTGAAAGGAGCTTGGGTTCCCCCGGATGTACGCGACGAAATCGTCGACTACGTTGCCAAGTGGAAGAAGCGGGCCGAACTGCCCGCCAAACAGTTGGTGCAATGGATCGGCATCGGTTCCCGCAAATTCCATAGCTGGAAACAGCGGTACTGCAAGGCAAACGAACATAACGGCTTGGTGCCTCGCGACCATTGGCTGGAAGCGTGGGAAAAGCTGGCCATCGTCGCCTTCCACACCGAACATTCAACGGAAGGATACCGTCGCCTGACGTACCTGATGATGGATCAAGATGTCGTCGCAGTGAGCCCGGCAACCGTCTACCGCGTGCTGAAAATCGAAGGCTGTTTCGAGCGGTGGAACGTGCAAAAAACGGGCAAAGGACA
>JAJRUA010000284.1 GCA_024278035.1 Planctomycetota bacterium
AGTCGCTCGGCGTGCCGACCTTGGTGCTCACCTCGCGCGGCGATGAGTTTCGTGTGGCGACGGAGCGAGAGCTCAAGAGAAACGGTTACGATTTCCAACGCAGTGCGTTGGAGCTAAAGGATTCGCCGCGCGGTCGCTACGCTCCCTATGAAGTGGGCAATTGGAAGGCAGTGGGCCTGTCGATGGAGGAGGCCAAGCTGTACGGGCTCACCCCCCCTCGACCGGTTAGCTATAGCCAGGGGATTTACATGACCGCGGGGCAGCATAAAGGGGCGATGCTTCTTTTGATGTTGGAGCGAGCGATTAAAAAACCGCGGGCCGTTGTCTTTGTCGATGACCATGGCCGCCATATTCACCGAGTCTACGACGCCCTCACCCGCCGTGGTACGGAGGTCTCCGTCTTTCACTACCGCCGGGAAGATGACAACGTCAGTCGATTTCGCTACAGCGATAAGAAAGATGTAGCCGCCCGTTGGCACAAACTCAATTCGGCGCTCAGCGAAGTCTATGCATTGCCCGAAAGCGAGCCAATCCCTGCGGCTTCGACGCCGTAGGTTGATTCCCCAAGGAACGGTATCGGAGGCGTCCGGAGACGCCAATGCGTTGTGCCTACCGTTTACGTTTACGGCTTGTAGCATGTCATCGGCGTCTCCAGATGCCTCCTACATATTCCGTTGTTCCTGTTTTCTTGCGTGATTCTTGTGCCTGAGTTTGATCTAATCGCCACCGCCACGTTCGGCCTCGAATCGCTTGTCCGTTTCGAGCTGCAAGACCTCGGCTACGAAGCACGCGTTGTCTCGCCAGGTCGGGTGTTGTTTCGGGGCGACGAGTCGGCCATTCGTGAAGCGAATCTCTGGCTCCGCACGGCAGAACGGGTGCTTGTGCGAATCGTCAAAGCGGAAACAACTGACTTCGATCAACTGTTTGAGCTAGCCAAGACGGCACCTTGGAGCGAATGGATTCCGCCGAATGGGGCGTTCCCCGTCCGCGGTCGTTCGCTTAAATCACAACTCACGAGCGTGCCCGCTTGTCAGCGGACTGTAAAAAAGGGGATTGTCGAAGCCCTGCTTGAGCAACACCAGGTTGATCTTCTTCCCGAGACGCTTCCTGAGTACCCGATTGAGGTCGCCCTGCTCGAGAACCAGGCGTCGCTTTTGCTAGATACCACTGGTGTGGGGCTCCATAAACGGGGCTACCGTCGGTATGTGGGCGACGCCCCGCTACGCGAAACGCTGGCCGCGGCGATGGTCTCTTTGAGTCGTTGGAAGCCGGGACAACCGTTTTGGGATCCGTTCTGCGGCACAGGGACACTTGCTATCGAGGCGGCTCTGATGGGACGAGGGCTTCCGCCAGGGCTCAACCGAGAGTTCCTTTGCGAACGCTGGGAGCGAACCGCGGGCGAAGCATGGGATCAGCTCCGCGAAGTGGCACGCAGCAACGCCTTGCCCTCCCTTCCGGAGCCACTGTTGGCAACCGACACGAGTGAAGAGGCGCTCAAGCTGGCTCGTCGCCATGCCGATGCGGCGGGTGTTCGTGACGACATCCATTTCCAGCAGCGTGATTTCCAAGACCTCTTGAGCAAACGACAGTACGGCTGTCTTATTACCAACCCGCCTTACGGCGAGCGGTTGGGTGAAGTCGAAGAGATCGAAAGGCTTTACCAGTCGATGCCCGAGGTTTTTCGTCGGCTCAAAACTTGGTCGCAATACGTTCTTACCGCTCGCAACGACCTAGAGCATTTGGTGGGTCAACAAGCGAACAAACGTCGCAAATTGTTCAATGGTCAACTCTCTTGCACACTGTTTCAATTCCATGGGCCTCGCAAACCGAAGGAGGGAACCAAAGGGCCGGATTCTCAAAACGAAGCGACGGAAGGGGAAGAGACTCCTGAGCGATTTCAATCGGACGTTCCGCCCCCGCCCCCCATGCCGGCCTTCGGAGGGCTTCGCCCGGAAGCAAAACGGCAAGCGGAAGAGTTCGCCAGCCGCCTCCGCAAACGGGCCCGCCACTTGCGGCGCTGGCCGACGAAACGGGGCATCACCTGCTATCGGCTTTACGATCGTGACATTCCTGAGGTGCCGGTCGTCGTGGATCGGTATGAAACGGCCCTCCATGTCACCGAGTACGAACGGCCCCACGAACGGACCCCAGCCGAACATGCCGATTGGCTGGACCTGATGGTCCGCACCGTGGCCGAGGCGCTCGACACACCGCGCGAGCGTGTTTATCTCAAGCGACGCGAACGGCAACGGGGTGATACACAGTACAACCGTGTGGCCGATGATCGGCATGTCCATTTGGTCAAAGAAGGAGGCCTTACGTTCCGAGTGAATCTCTCGGACTATGTTGATACGGGCCTTTTTCTCGATCACCGCCAGACACGTGACATGGTTCGCAAAGCGGCGCGTGACAAGCGATTCCTCAATCTGTTTGCCTACACCGGTTCGTTTACCGTCTACGCTGCGGATGGGGGGGCGAAGCAAACGACCACGGTCGATCTGTCAGCCAACTACCTCGAATGGACCGAGGCTAATCTGCGGCTGAACAAGTTCGAGGCAGGCCCCCAACACCAAGTGATCCGAGCCGATGGTCGAGAGTTTGTCGAAGGCCTGCCGATCGAGCCGCTTTATGATCTGGCAGTCGTCGATCCGCCGACCTTTTCCAATAGCAAACGCCTTGACGACGATTGGGATATCCAGCGCGATGCCGTGCCGCTGCTCAGCGCCTTAGCTAAGCGGATGTCGATTGGCGGCGAAGTTTTTTTCTCGACCAATTTTCGTCGCTTTAAGCTGGACGAAACGGCCTTGACCGAATACAGCGTTCGCGAGATCAGCCGTAAGACGGTGCCCGAAGATTTTCGCAACCAACGGATTCATCGTTGTTGGCACTTGGTCCGGGAGTGAGGGACGAAGCTTCCGTGCCAGGATGGCACGGCTAGGGTGACTGTCGGTTGCCGGCGGCCCACTTGCCGCTCAAAATCGGCCATCGTCGCCATGCTTTGGGGTCCACACTCAGTGTGTCGAGATGAAAACTGGGGGCGAGCCGTTCACGTTTCCATTGGCTTATTCGCCACAGGTGGTGGAAGCTTTGGGACCAGGTTTGTAGTGAGGCCTCGTCGTATTGCGGAAATTGTTCCTGCAACACGGCGATGGTTTTATCGAGCGGATGCAGCTAGCCAATCGCTGAACGCTCGATTGCAGCGAGCACAGGGTAGGGCATGAGATCCGCTTCGTCCGTTTGGCCCGTTGCGAGGGGACGCAACTCGGCGGTTGGCTGCTGGGCATTGATGACCGAAAGGGCTGGCAAGGGCCCGACGCCTTCAGGCCCATCGGTCTCCATCCAGCGGAGCCATTCCAGTAGAAACGCCTTATCCACGCCGGCGATCGGGGCCAAACCGCCCGACGTGTCGCCATCCATTGTTGCGTAGCCGACCGATGCTTCGCTCCGGTTACCGGTCGTTAGCAGTAGCGCCCCGTGCAAATTTGCCAAAAGCCAAACGCCGGGCGAACGAACCCGCGCCTGGATGTTTTGTAGGGCGATGTCGTCCGACTTCCAGGAGAGATCGCGACCGACCGCCTCGCTGGCCAGTTCGGTGTAACGCTCGACCAGTGTGCTAACGTCCCAAGCCCGGTGATCGGTCCCCAAAGCCAGGGCCATCGTCTCGGCAGCCGAGCGAGTCGTCTCCGAAGAGTTTTCGGTCGCTTGGTAAAGCGTATGCAGCAATCGTTGGACAGCCTCTTTTGTATCGGTTGCTTCGCCCAACCCTTCGACGGCCGGTAAACGAGCAGCCCAACCTTTTATGCCCAACTCTTCCATCGCCAACTTGGCCATCAACCCCACGAGCACCGCAGTCGCTGCCGAATCGGCTCCGCCACTGAGTGACAGGACAAAACCTTTGGCACCGCTCTTGCGCAGGTAATCGAACAGACCAAGCGGGACGACACGGGAGAACTCTTCGAGGGAATCGTGTTTTTGGCGAAGGGAGGCGCCAAGCGGAGGCAGGTCGGCAGGGGGCAGGGCCGTCTTTGAGGCCGTGGGATCAAAAGGGCTTTTGATACCGTGAGTATTGTTGCCGGCTCGATTGGTTGGAACTTCAACGTCGGCGACGGTCAGCGTGTGATCGGCGTAACTGAATCGCTTGCCTTCGATAAGCTCAGCGCTGCCATTTTGGGTCGCTCCGTTTGCAATAAGCGTCCCGCCATCATAAATCGTACGGCCCGACTCGTTGCCGAGGAGGTTGCAATAGACGTAGGCCCCGTTGATTGCCTTCGCACCGTCCGTTACCAATTGCCGACGAATCGCCTGTTTGCCAAACGCAAAGTGGCTGGCCGAGGGGTTGAGGATAACGCCGACGCCTCGCTTCGCTAGTCGCCAGGCAGGACGGTCCGCCACCCAAGCATCGCGGCAAACCTCAAAACCGACACGCACTCCGGCAAGGTCGAAGACAAGGTCCCCTACAGGAACTGTCTCTCCGCCCACTCGGACTTCGGCGACTTTACCCGCAGGCCAAGGACGAAACCAACGGGGTTCGTAATGGAGCCCATCGTCGGCTAAGTGCTGCTTGAGCACGATGCCAAGCAGCCGGCCATCGGCAAACAGGGCCGCTCCGTTGTAGAGATGCCCCTCCACTTCCAGCGGCACGCCGATCGCCACGGCAAGGCCGGCTGTGGCCGGCGCAAGCACCGCCAGCTCCTCAAGGGCTCGCACACGGACATAGTCGGCAAAGAACAAGTCTTCGCAGCCATAGCCACTCACGGCCAACTCCGGCAAGCAAAGTAGCCGGGCGCCCGCCTCGCGCGCAGCATCCATCGCCGTCATAATTCGGGCACGGTTTCCGGTCCAATCAATTGGCGTCTGATTCAGCGACGCCGCAGCTAAACGAACAAGCGTCAAACGTGGTCTCCTTTCAGCTTCGATTGTACTCCTATCAATCGAAGCAAGAAAGGAGACAGCCTCAACATCACCCTACAGCCCCACCGAAACACCCCAGCCAACACGGCGTGGGTAGGAGTGGTACCCATGGTGACCGTGGTGCCAACCAGGAGGGCCAACATAAATCGGCGGTGGGTACATGGGCTCTTGCACGATCACCGTTTGTGACGGGGACAATCCCTGCGGAGATTGTGTGGCGACGGTTTGCATTGTTTGAATTATACCGGTCGGCACGCCTTGTTGCTGCAACGCGATGAGATCGTTAGGCGACGGCGGAACCGCAACGCCCGACGTGTTGATGTAACCCTGGATGAGTTGGGGATCGACGCCCGCACGGTGCATTGAAATGATTTCGTCAATCGTAGCTGAGCCAGGCGTGACCTGTCGGCCAAGCTGTCCAGCAATGGCCACCCGATTTTGTGCTGCCTGAACATCCAAAGCATCGCCAACCACAGCGCCGCCCATGGCTCCAACCCCTGCTCCCAGCAAGGCGCCGGTTGCGGCATCGCCCGACTGATGGCCAATCACCGCCCCTAGTCCCGCACCGAGAAGGCCCCCTGCCACACCAAGCCGATCCGCTTGGCGCGAAGACTGGCAGCCGGCTAGGAAGAAGAGAACAAGTAAGAAGGGAGTAAGTCGCATGGCAAACAAAGCGGTTGGAAATAAGGGAAACCAAGGGGTACCCCGAAGTCGAACAAGCGGTGCTCCAATGAGCCCCTCGTTCAACGTAATCAGCAAAACGCTCCCAATTTGGGCTCCGTGGGTCAAGATCGGTACCGGTATTTTGCGATTTTGTCCGCTAGCAGCTTGCTTGGCGGTGGCCCAAGTGGTAGGGTGCAAGCTAACGGGATTTGTGGCCGCTTGCAGCCGAGACTGCTAAAGAGCCGACCTCAGCCAACTCAGATGAGCATTTTGCTAGAAGGAGATTGGCTGAAGCTCAATAGCACGGCATGTAACAAGACCGCCACGGATCCTATCCCGTCGGCGGTTTTTTCGTGTCCGGAGCTTTCATGGCTAGCAGCAGCAGGGTCCAACCGGCCCCCCCAAAAAAAACGGTAGCTGAGATTCAACCACCCCCTACGGCCGAACCGGCTCAGCCTGGGCAGGCCCAGCCGGGGTTCTCTACCATGTCGGTTCATGCCGGCGAGGCTCGCCAGAAGCAGGGGGATTCGATCACCGACCCGATCTTCTGCGCCTCGACCTACACGTTTGCTGACACGCAGTCGATCATCGATTACATCGAAGAGGAGCAATCCCGTGAAGAGTACGGGCGGTACGGCAACCCGGGCGAACGGGTCGCCGAGCGAAAGCTCGCCGCGCTCGACGGAGCGGAGGCAGCAATCGTTTTCTCTAGCGGTATGTCGGCTCTCGTTGGACTGCTCATGGCAAAGCTGGGCCAAGGGGACGAAGTCCTCTTTTTCGACGAGTGTTATCACCGTAGTCGTGAGTTTTGCAACAAGCACCTCGCTCGGTTTGGTGTGACGACCCGCACCATCTCAACAGGCGATTACGATGCGATGGAGCAAGCGATCACCCCACAAACACGGATGCTCGTTAGCGAATCCCCCACCAATCCGCACCAAAGCTGTATCGACATTGAGCGGTTTGCCAAGATCGGCCAGCAGCATGGTGTCGAGACAATGATCGATGCCACGCTCGCCACGCCCTACAACTTGCGGCCAATCGAAGCGGGCATCGACTACGTGCTGCACTCGTGTACGAAGTACTTGGGAGGGCATAACGACCTGCTAGCCGGGTCGATTGCGGGAACCGTGGAGAAGCTAGAATCGGTGCGTAATCTGCGAGGGATCATGGGTTCGATCAATAGCCCCCACGCGATTTACCTGTTGCTACGCGGCCTTAAGACTTTCGACCTGCGAATGCAGCGGCACAACGAAAATGGCCTAGCAGTCGCCCGCTATCTTGAGTCGCATCCGCGTGTAGAAAAGGTATTCTATGCCGGCCTCGAATCGCATCGCGACCACGAGATCGCCAAGCAGACGATGCGCGGATTTGGCGGCATGGTCACGTTCCTGGTGAAAGATGCCGATTGGCGAGCAACAGCCAATGTCGTGGACGCGACAAAAATTTGCCGGATCGCGCCGAGCTTGGGAGGTGTCGAGACGCTCATTGAGCAACCCTATGTGATGAGCTACTTTAAGTTCTCTCCCGAAGAGCGACAGCAATTTGGTATTCCGGATAACATGATTCGCCTCGCCTGTGGAATCGAAGACTCGGAAGATTTGATTGCCGATCTCGATCAGGCGTTGCGGCAGTAGAATGAGAAGCTGGACAGGATCACAGGATTTATGGGGATTAACAGGGTGGTATCCTGTTGATCTCTTGTAAATCCTGTGATCCTGTCCAGCTTTCTTTTGATTAGGATAAGAGATAACCTCATTGTTCATCCTTCATCCTTCCTTTCCTCATGTCCATTCTCGGCGTTGGCTCTGACATCATTGAGTGTCTGCGAATTGCGCAGATGATTGAGCGGCATGGGGAGCTGTTCATTACTCGCGTCTACACGGAGCATGAAATCGCCTATTGCTCGGCTCAATTGGCGGCAACTCAACACTACGCAGGCCGTTGGGCGGCGAAAGAGGCGGTGCTCAAAGCGATTGGTACGAGGCTCGTCAAAGGGATGACTTGGCGAGACATTGAGATCCGTAGCCGACCCACCGCCCCTCCCACGGTCAAGCTCTACGGCACGGCTCGCGTTCTCTTTGAACGATCGGGAATTGATCGTATCCATCTTACGATTAGCCATTGCCGTAGCCATGCGACAGCGTATGCGATTGCTGAGGGATGAGTTCCCTTCAATTCTTTTTGCCTGAACTCTTTTGTCCAGATTTTTTGCCTGGATTTTTTTGGGGGTCTCTAGCGGTCGAGAAAGAGGGGATAACCAGAATGCTTTGCGACGTGTTGTAAAACACTCCGAGCCGGGACGACTCGTCTCACATGAGCGGGTTGGTTCTTCTTTACTCAAACGCGACGTTCTCGTGGTCGAGTGTCATTTCAGCCACGATCGTTTGGTTCTCGAAGAATCTAGGTAAGGTCCAGCTATTCTCTTCACAATCGATACTCGCACGCACGGTAACGGAAGTTGTTGTGCTGTCGATGACCGACGGGGTGACGGTGATCGTCGGATTGACAACCCCAGCCGAGGAGAGGCGATCCGTTACGCTCGTTTGCACCTGGGCTGCTGTGGCGCCGGGAACAATTCCCACCCGAGCCCCCGCATAAACGGCCTGATCGAGCGAATGTCGTACGACATGGAACCGCGTGATTTCGATCATCCCCATAAACAACATGAAAACAATCGGGGCACAAAACGCAAACTCCACCGTTGCTGTTCCCCGGCGCAATGCGCCCCGACAACGTTTTTCCTGCCGGGCGACAAGGACTTTGGCGGCGATAGATGAACGGCGTTGCATGGCGGCATTTGCATCGGTGTTTAGGGCGACTCTTAATCGGCTTTTTTCCCTCTCGACAAGAGGGTGTCCAGCGGCTCTCAAGTCTAGCTCAGTAAGTCAAGACCGCCGGCAATTGCTGGGCAATATCCTCAAAAGCCGCTTCTAGATCAGTGCCTGTCAGTGCGTGGTAATAATTGCCTCCCGCTGCATCGGCGATAGCTTGCATTGTCGCTTGGTCGGCCCCCTCGCCGAACGAAATCGTATGGATTGCGATCCGACGGTTGTTATAGAGGTCCGCCGCTTTGGTAACCGGATTCCCGCCCTCGGTTCGGCGTCCATCGCTCAAGAGAATCATCGTTCGGTTAGCCGTGCCACGTTTCTCGTCGTCAAGAAGCACATTTTTCCCTTCGTTGATACCTCTTCGGATGTTGGTATCGCCGATAATCGGCTCTTGCCCAATCGCAGCAGCCGCGTTAACAAAATCGTAGGTGTCCCCGCTCATCACTTGGTCGGTACTGACTTGGGAGGACTCGAACAGGCCAAAAGTATAATCACTGGCGTAAGAGGCCAAGCCGATTTGGGCGTTTAGGTTTCTTCGATCGACCACCTCTTGGAAAACACCAAGCGCCTCGACGAGCTTTGCCCACCGGCTTCCGTTCGGGTGGGGGGCCTTAAAGTAATTCTGGACAGTTGAATCGTTGTTGTATTCTTCAGGGTAGCTGAAATCGACACCTGAAAGGTCCCAAGCCATGGAGGCCGAGCGATCAACCACGACGCAAATATCGTGGTCGTAACGACCCGCGGTGCTTTGTTTCTGAAGATCGAAAGAGTCCGTCGTCAGCAAACTGCTGAACAAAACGGGAACACTCGCCGCCAAGGCTCCGTTTCCCAAACTGGCAGTGACACGGGCACTGTTGATCGGTTGTTGTCCCGTGACAAAGAGGTAGCTTCCGTCCGCTTGTATTTCGCTATTACCAAATTGAATGTCACTGTTACGGAGCCTCAGCTCCTGTCCGCCAATCGTGTACTCACGAGCGATGGTCTTTGCTGCTTGACGTGCCTGAGATTGGTTTTGAGTCTGGCTGAGCGTAACAACCGCTGCTTTCACGGCGGCGTCACTTGCCGAGCGAAGCTGGGTGTTCGTTAATTCAATATAAGACCAATTCAGCACCAACGCCCCCAGGCCAATCATCGCTGTTGACATGATGGCGATCAGCACCAGTGTCGCACCACGCCGGTCCGTTCGTCGATGGGTCCGTCCGATCCCTCGGCGGCGTAGATGATTTGTGATCATGACTGTTTCCTCAATTCCGTAGTAGGGTCCGCTGTGCGGACCAATCTTTAGACGTAACCGTTCACGACAAAAGCCGTTTAGAGCCGCTAAATGAACGCGAATAACCGCTAATCCAGTCGTTTTTCCAGTCCGATGCTTCTTCCCTTTAGCTTCTTTCTCTTCTTCATGACTCCCATTTTTTAAGGGAGGCTTCTCGGGTAGGTTTTGCCGTTCGAGTCGTTTATTAGCGTCTATTTGCGTTCATTAGCGGTTACCTTTAGACGAACCTAACTTCAATGGTCCGTACAGCGGACCCTACTTATCTGTTTACTCTCTCAGAATAACAATCACTTCGGTAAGATCTGGAACGCTACTAATAACAAGATTCGTTGTATTATTCCCTTCAAGCGGGGCGGACACATCGATCCGAATCGTGTCGCCTACCGCAGCGTTAGCAAGGTTGGCGGGGGTGATAGCGATTACCGCATTATCGACCCGGCGTGCGGTCATGATCGCTTGAAAGCGATTTTCCACGGTCGCCGCATCGGCTCCTGGCCTAGCCGCCAGCCGCCCCGCCTCGTAGCTCGCCACAGCGAGCGATTGCTTCAGGTACAACACCTCACTTAATTCGAGTGTGCCGAAAATAATCACCGTCATCACTGGCAAGGCGAACGCCAATTCAAGAATCTCAACGCCACGGCGATCGTTTGATCGACACGTGCTTGATCGGCGTAAAATCCGTTTGTTTCGTTGGTGAATCATGATGAGTAACTCCAGAAGCAATTCGGTTACGAGGCGAAGCCATCGTCTTCCCCCGAATCACTTGGGCAATATTTCTTCGGCTCCATCACCAAGCCCATTGAGATCAACCACGACCACAACGTCGTTGTAGTCGAGGTCGCCACCATTCAGCAGGTCCTCAAACCCGAGAAGAACGTAACGATCTCCAAGCAACCAAGCCGCCAAGTGCTGAATGCCATCCGGGTTGAGGTGATCTTGATTGGTAAAGACATGCGTCCCACCGTTCACGGCATTGCGAACAATAAAGAATTCGAAGGCGGTCCCTGCAGGGAAGTCGCCCAGTTCGATCCAGTCTCCTGCAGCAAGCATTTCAGGGCCGCCCCAAGTGCCATCCGATACGTCGGGAAAGACAATCTTGCGTTCACCTGCAGCAAACGATCCGGCAACGGAGGTGGAGTAGCCAAAAGTGTTTCGGTAACCGGCTCCTTCATTGACGAAGTAAACCCGTATCGGTCGATCCGAGTTTTCTAGCAAAAAGAGGGCATCCTCATCGAGTCGAGTAACTCCAACTGCAAGAAACTCGACGCCTTCCCTTAGGTTCTCTTCAACCAATTCCAAAGCACCGGGAAGAATCTCACTATTAAAAGCTGCCGAACGATCATCCGAACCGGCGACCTTCACCGGTCCAACTTGTTCAAGCCCAAACACCGTGAAATCGGACTGTACTTCCTTATCAACTCCTTGCGCGGTAGCAAAAGAGCTGCACACAACTAACAGGGCCATCGTCCATGACACACGATGAAGCAAACTAGATACGGACATAGCCCGACCCTCCAAAAACCTGGACACTGCCATCAGGCGGCAGCAAAGTGAAAAGCGGAAGAAAAGATTGGTGAGTCTGTCAACAACCTCGACTCTCCACTAGAAACCTAGGTCACACTTTGGCCCTAGGCGAGAAATTTTCCCCGAAATTGTAAAATCCTCATTTACGCAGTTGCTGAACCCAAACTGTTACGCACGAGTGCCAGGGACAGCAGCGGAGGAACGAAGTGTTGCACATGGTTCAGAATTTTGCGTCTGAAAAAACTAGCGTTCCCGATCGGGTACAGAATCCGGTACCGAGTCGGTGGTAAATCTTCCGAAAACCTGTAGAATATGGACATTGCTGGCAAGTTGAAACTCTTGCTGTCGTTACGTAAGTCGAGAAATACTCAGGAGTTCGGAAGAGTCGGTTGCCAGTCCCTAAATTCGCAGCTCAAGCCTGTCGATCCGGAGGTTGCGGGTTCGATTCCCGTCGGCGTCGCTTGAGAAACCGCGACGCTCAAAAAAACCCCGTGGAACGGGCCGTTCCACGGGGTTTTTTCGTCGGATGACCTGGCCCTTCCCTCCCGCTCTCTTCCCTCCCCTCAACTGCCTCCC